>DDBY01000163.1:0-4848 GCA_002334985.1 Micavibrio sp. UBA2020 | reverse complement strand
CAGCGGGTGGCGATTGCCCGCGCCCTCGCCAACGACCCGCCGATTATTCTGGCGGACGAGCCGACAGGAAATCTCGACAGCGCGTCCAGCCAGAATGTGCAGGGAATCCTCAAGACACTGGCGGAGGAGCATAACCGCGCCGTTGTTGTGGTCACGCATGATGCCGCCTTTGCCGCCACAGCGGGACGTATCATTCATATTGTGGACGGGCATATCGTACCTGCACCTGAAGCATAAATTCGGCACATAAAAAAAGCCGCCGTATTCCGGCGGCTTTTTTATTGCGAAAGCAAAAGCTTAAACGGGCTTGCCGTTCAGGCTAATCGCCATATCAATGTTGCCGCGCGTCGCCTTGGAATAGGGGCAGAAATCATGCGTTGCGCGCACAAGTTCCGCCGCGACGGCATCATCAAGACCGCTGAGCGCGACGTTGATAGCACCGCTGAGATGAAAGCCGGTTTCTGTCTTATGCAGATTGATATCGACATGCACCGTCGGCGTTTCGGGCAGGGTGATTTTTTTCTGGCCCGCAATAAACGCCAGCGCACCGCCGAAGCAGGCGCCATAGCCGCAGGCAAAAAGCTGCTCGGGGTTGGTGCCGGGGCCGTTGCTGCCGGGCGGAGAGAGGTCGAGTACGACTTTCTTGTCGTCGGTTTCGGTATGGCCGCCGCGGCCGCCTTTTGCGGCTGCACGGGCGCTGTAAATAATCGTCATGGATTGAACCCTCCGTTTGGGATTGGCCGTTTGGGATTTGAACGGTACTATTTCTAGCATGCCCCGCCGCCGCAATCCATGCCCTTTACGCCGCCCGCTTTCACTGCGCGCTGACAGTTACGGTAATCACATCACGGTAAGTGCCTGGCATTTCAATACCGCTCATGGCGCCGATGGTCACATCGGTTTGCAGCCGCGCCCCCGCGGCAGGCGTCACGGTATTGGCCGATAGTGCCTGCACCGCCGCGCCGGAGCTTAAATCGACGGCCACACCGCCGATGCTGATTGTATAGGGTACGGTTTGCGCAGGTGCCGTCAGATGCTGCAGTTTTTGCCCGTTCTGCGATTGGAGCGTGATGCGGTATCCGTCGTTCGTGCGCACCATGGTGTCATAGCTCCGCAGCTGCCCGGCGGACAGGTTGCCGAAATCGACCGTCTGCGCCGTATCCGCCACGCTGAACGCGCCGCCGCTATCAACCAGCGATAAATCGACGCTGCTTTCCGCCCGCGCCTGAAACGTAATCGTGCGCGTATCGACCTGCTGATATAACCCCAGCAGCAAACCGGCATAAAGCGTCATGGTCACCGGCGTATCCTGAAACCGCAGCGTATCGGCGCGCACGACCTGCTGCGGGGTTATACTCCAGTAAAAACTTTTGTTTTGCGTCTGGCCGATGCCGATAAGGGCAGGGAAAAGCCCCGTTATCACCTCCCCCGCGCCCGCGCTGCCCAGCGGTTTGATAACCGCCGTTTTGGCCGCCGTGGTATAGGCGTTATAATTCAGCATGTCGCCGCCGCGCGTCAGGACACGCTGCGACGCATTGCCGCTACCCCCCGCCGACAGCGTAATAAAATAATCGCACGTCACCAGCGTGATGGGCGATATGACCTGAAAATTCACCGTTTGCATGTATTCAGCCGGGTCATAAACGGCATATTCGCCACTGCTGCCCTGATAGGTCAGAGTTGCAGGCACGTTTTGCAGGCGCAGGCCAAGGCAAAGCGCCATCGCCCCTCGCCCTTGTAAACAAAAAGCGCCCAGAAACAAAAAAGCCGCCGCATAGAATTTCAACTGCATATTACTCCCCTTCTCCCTGCGCGGCAGGCAAAACCCTGTCGCCCGCCGCATAAAGCCCTGCAGCCACGCTGGATGGAATATCGAGATAAAGCACGCGGCGCGGCATACGGTGCAGCGTCATTGCGTAGCGTCCCGGCGCAAGCCCTGTGATGTTGAAATAGCCATCTGTATTCGTAAAAAATTCCTGCGCCGCGCCGCCCGCAACCGCGCGGATTTCACCGCCCATCAATGCTGCGGGTGCGCCGTCCGCATCAAGAATTCGTCCCTCGGTATAAATATTTCCGGCATGGCCGACCGTCAGCACCGCACCGCTGCGGTACGCCGGAAAAACGGTATAAAGGTCGCGACCTATATCATACCCGACAGGCAGGAAACGCGTATCGATACGCACCGGATAGTACATATAAGCCGTCGCATCCGGCAGAACCGCAGGGCCAAAACCGTCGATACGCGCCCGAAAAGAGTCCTTTTCCGAAGGCTGGTGCGCCAGCGCAGGATTGATGCCGAGGGCGCGGCCTTCCAGCGTTTCATGCCGCCGCAGCATAACAAAACTGCCGCTGATGGGGCGCGACAAGGCAAAATGGCCGTCAGCATAGGCAAGGGCCGTGCCCGCAAGTATCTGGCTGCGCCCTTCGCTGCGGCCGCCCATGTCGCTGTAAATATCATGCCGCAGCGATATATCGCCGCGATAACCACGGTAGGCCAGCCCGCCCGTCGCCTGCGCCCCGCCGCCGTCTTCGCGCAGCAGCGCCGCATAGGCCTGCGGCGCGCCAATATCCTGCGGCGGGCGGTAATCCCATCGCGCTTCCTGCGTTTTGGCAAAGGTATCGGTGATAGCCTGAAAACTATGTGCCGAGGCGGGCGGCGACCACGAGAGCGTCACGAAGGCGCCGATACCCTCCTGCCGCCGGTGCTCTGCCGTCATCGACAAGGTCACGCCGTTTTCAAAACTGCGGCCCGCGGTGAATGTATAAGACCAGTCATCCGGATGCCCCGCGCGGCCGAAACGGTAACGCCCGCCCGCCCCCGCCGTGATGCTATCCCTCATCATAAAATTATACCGCGCCGCCAATTCTGCCGCCGCCGGATTAACAGGCTGGGGCTGCCCCAATGCGGCAAAATCCGCGCCGCGCCAGCGCAGCTGCGCCGAAAAATCGCGCCGCGCCGTGACATCCGCAAGACGGTAAGACAGTTGCAACGCCCCGTCCATATCGGCCGCGACCGCACGGCTGCCTGCGGTGTCGATACCGAATGTACCGAATGACGTGGCCTTGAGCGCAGAAAGGCCGATTTGTTGCACATCCGCATCGCCCTGCGCCTGTGCGCCGATGGTCAGTGTATCGCTGAGCCCATAGCGGTGAAAGCCGGAGAAGACCGGCGCGCCCGCATCGTATTCTATTTGCCGCCCGCTTTTATCCGCGGCCACCCCCGCGCTATAGGCATAGGCATGCAGGCCTTTTTCAAGAAGGTTTCTATCGCCCAGCAGGGGGAATCTTTTGACTTCCAGATTCCCCGTCGCATCTGTAATGACAAGCGACACATCATTCGCCCCGTCCGCGACAGGGAAATCGCCAATATCATAGCTGCCGGGGTCAAGCCGCAGGCTGCGGATACGCTGGCCATTCACCATCACATCGACGCGTGACGGCGTTTGCACAACAAAGGACGTATCCCCTGTCGGCACCGTCACACGGTAGGGCTGCAACGTAAAATTGCGCGCAAGACTGACGCCCAGCATCGGCTGAAAAGATTGAAACGCCGTCACCGGATAAGAAAGGTCGCCTGCCGCGGCGCGCAGCATCTGCGCCGGAAAATCACGCACCAGCCGCACATCGCCGCGGCGGAAATGCCTGCTATCATCCTCCAGATAATCCGCCTGTGCTTCCAAAACCGTGCCGCGCCAGTGGATAGCGCCGTCGATATCAAGGCGCGCAGGCTGACGCCCTTCGGCTGCGCTATCCGCATCGGATACATATTCGACGCCGCCGCGCAGATTGACATAGGCAGAAAGCGCCGCCGGCATGACAAGCCCCTGCTCCGGCGATACCTGCGGCGATTTCACTGAAATTTCCTGCCGCCGCATGCGGGCGGGCTCTGCGGTTATGCGCAGCACAGCGTCGAAATCATCATATAAAACGGAAAGCCCCGCCGCCTGGAAATCTTCCGGCGGCAAGAAACCGCCGCGCTGCAAAAGCGCATTGAAAGCGGCGCATGATTTTTCATCCATGCGGCTTTGCACCCATCCGGAAAGCCCGTCCGCTTTTATCAGGATGTGCCCTGTCGATGTTTGACGGGCGGATACAAAGCCCGCCAGACGCCCTTCGGCGACGGCGGGGATTTGCGCATCGGCTTCTTCTGCGCCGCATGGCGTGGCCAGCACGCAAAAAAGAAAGAAAAACAGTGCGCTGAGACAGCGCCTAAAACTTGCCGTCATAGGCAAACGCGCCCCGTGCAATTTCGGCGTTTGCAGATAACTGCGGCGGGCGCGGCAAAACGAAAATGCGGCGGCGACCTGCGTGAATATTTTCCCCCTCCAGCGGTTTTAATACATCGCTCCCCAGTTCCGCACGTCCCCCGCCCGCCAGTGTCAAAGAAAGCCGCGCGCCGTGCAAAACCGCATGGGCGCTGCCGTGGTTATGCAGCGTCAGGCGCAAACGCCCGTCCGGCAGCAGGCGCGCCTCTTCTGCACGAATATCGCTTTTGACCGCCGCCGCAGGACGGATATAAAGCGCGGCCTTGAACCGGAGCAGAAAACGCACAGCCGCCGCATCGGCCGCCGCATTTTTCAAATCAACGGGCAGCTGCGCTGCGACAAGCCGGAAAGGTTTTTCCTGCGCAGGCACGGCGCCACGCCAGACCACGCGCACCGCGCGGCTTTCGCGCGGCGGCAGCACCAACTGGGCGGGGAAAATGCTGAATTCCGCGCGGGCGCTCTGGTTGGTTTCCTGCCCGTTTTCATCAACATCCCAGGTTTCGGCATAAACCTCGACCGCGACGGCGCCGTTTGTGTTGTTTTCAAGCCGGAAGACCTGCACAGCGCCGCCCTGCGCGGCCGC
>DDBY01000148.1 GCA_002334985.1 Micavibrio sp. UBA2020 | reverse complement strand
CGGGTCTGGCCACCGACGAGGATAACTTCGTCAAGGTCGGAAACTTTCAGGCCAGCGTCTTCAAGCGCTTTCTTGCAAGGCTCCAGCGTTCTGTCCACGAAGTCCTTGACGAGGCTTTCCAGCTGACGGCGGCTGAAGTTCATTTCGAAATTCACAGGCGCGCCTTCGCTGTCCATCATCAGGAACTGCAGGTTGACGGTGGTCATTTCCTGCAGCGACAGCTCGATTTTCGCTTTTTCAGCGGCTTCGCGGATACGCGCGATTTGCTGCGAATACTGGCTGCGGCCTGCGGGGGTGGACAGGTCGATTTCGGTGCCGTGCTCTTTGTTGATTTCCTTGACCAGGAATTCGGTGATGCGCTCGTCGAAGTTTTCACCGCCGAGGAACGTGTCGCCGTTGGTGGAGAGAACCTGCACCATCGTACCCATTTCCTTGTCGGCCATAACTTCGAGGATGGAAACGTCGAACGTGCCGCCGCCAAGGTCGAATACGGCGATTTTGCCGCCTTCTTTTTTGTCCATGCCATAGGCGAGGGCGGCTGCTGTCGGCTCGTTGATGATGCGTTTGACATCAAGGCCGGCAATCGCGCCCGCATCGCGCGTGGCGCGGCGCTGGTCGTCGTTGAAGTAAGCGGGAACGGTAATGACCGCCTCGGTCACCGGCTCGCCGATTTGTTTTTCGACGGCTTCTTTCAGGTCGCGCAGGACTTTCGCGCTGATTTCAGCGGGCGCCATGGCTTTGCCGTCAACTTCAACCCATGCGTCGCCGTTCGGCGCCGGCACGATTTTGTAGGAAGACAGCGCCTGGATTTTCTGCACTTCCGGGTCTGCAAACTTGCGGCCGATAAGACGCTTCACGCCATAAATGGTGTTCAGCGGGTTTGCAACCGCGCCGCGCTTGGCGTTTTCGCCGACAATCCATTCAGAGCTGACTTCGCCGCTTTGCTTGTCGCGGGTTTTTTTGAGGGCGACAACCGAGGGCGTCGTGCGTTTGCCGAGCTGGTTCTCGTAAATCTTTGCCTGGTCATTTTCGTAGATAGCGACGGCAGAGTTCGTCGTGCCAAGGTCGATACCGATAATTTTACCCATGGTCTTTTGCCTCTCTTGATATCAGGTGTGTATTTATATGGTGTGTGAAGTCCGAAGCGGTGGTGTTTCTGTTTTCTTGCCTGAACGTCATGCAAAACTTGCGAGATGTTTCCAAATCGCGCCCGTGCTGCAACTATTATTGTCAGGCGGGCATCAGCTGCGCATGCAAATTATGTAACTTATGCGTGAACGATGTGCATTATGTCAACGTGCTTTTCAAAATGCAAGCGCAGGGGGATAAAAAAATGAAATTTTGCTTAAATATCTGAAAATACTTAATTTAATCTTTTTTCATAATCTCAAAAAGGGCTGTGCCAATCCGGACATGACTGGCCCCGCATCGAATCGCGGATTCAAAGTCCGCGCTCATGCCCATGCTGAGCATAAGCGGGTTTTGCGGGCTGATTTCGCGGGCAAGTTTTTGCAGCAGCGCAAAATGCAGCGCCGCGACATCTTCGGCGGGCGGAATGCACATGAGCCCCGCGATGCGCAGGCCAAGTTTGCGGCAATCATCGTAAAATTTTGCAACATCGCGCGGCGCGATGCCGCCTTTTTGCGGCTCCTCACCCGTATTGACCTGAATGAAACAGGGCAGGTCGCGGTTTTGCTTTTTCATTTCCTTGGCGAGCGCCTCTGCAAGCGCAGGACGGTCGAGGCTTTCGACGACATCGAAAAGCTTCACCGCCTCTTTCGCCTTGTTGGTTTGCAGCTGGCCAATCAGATGCAGCTCCACATTCGGATAAGCGGCGCGCAGCTCCGGCCATTTTTCCGCCGCTTCCTGCACGCGGTTTTCACCGAAAACGCGCTGGCCTGCCTGCAAGAGCGGTATGATTTTATCTGCCGTCTGGTTTTTGCAAACAGCGACCAGCGTTACGTCTTGTGCATCGCGCTGCGCGTCTTTACAGGCGCGCGTGATGCGTGCACGGATTTCCGTCAGGCACATCGCGCTTAGCTGCCGGAGCCGACAAAGGCCGTGGGCGCGGGGTCAATCACGCGCGCGCGGCCGCTTTGCACTTCCAAAACGGCAAGGCCGCGGTCGTTGAGCCCGTCGGGGCGCAGGCGGAACAGCCCGTCAATCCCCGCAAAGCCGCGCGGATTGGTCAGGCGGCTGCGGCTGAAGGGATGCGGGTCAGCCGTGCGCGACAGTACGGCCGCAAGGGCGGTCGCGTCGTATGCGAGGGTCGCCAGACGCGGCGGCGCGCTGCCGTAGCTTTCGAGATAGCGCTTTTCAAAATCGCGGCGCAGCGCAGGGTCTGGCGCGGCGAACCAGCCGCCGTAAAGCGCAGGGTTGCGCGTCAGGCTGTCATCATCCCAAAGGCCGGTGCCGATGAAACGGGTGTTTTGATTGTCGATGCCCGCAATGTCAAACAGCGATACCAGCGTGCGCAGGCTTTCACCGCCGACGGGCAGCATCAGGGCGCGGAAATCAGGCGTGCCCGCAGGCTTGGAATTTACATCCTCCGGATTGGCGGGGGTGATGCCGGATTGTACGGCAAAATCCTGCACCAGGGTTTGCAGCGCGGTTTCGCCCGCGGCATAACGCCCGACGCGCAGCATCTGCGCGCCGCTGCGCTGCAGGGTGCTGATGACAACATCGCAATATTCCGTCTGCGGCGCATAAACCGCCAAAGGAGAAACGGTTTGCGTCTGGGCATATTGCGCCACGCGCGACACCTGCGCAAAGGGCAGGAAGCCCATGACGTATGTATCGTTGCCCGCCAGTTTCCAGTCGGTGGTGAAGGCAATCATGGGAATGCCGGCCTGTGCGGCGACGGGTTTGGCGGCGCGCACATCGTCGGCGAAAATAGGGCCGAGGATAAGGTTGCTGCCAGCAGCGGCGGCCTGACGCGCGGCGGCGGCGGCGCCTTCGGGCGTCGATTGGGTATCCAGCGGCATCAGCTCGAACGTGGCGCTGCCGACATCAAACAGCGCCAGCTGCGCCGCTTTCAGCATCGCCTGACCCAAATCGCCGCTGCGTCCCGACATGGGCATCAAAAGCGCGACTTTAACGGGCGTTTGGGGAATGTCGCCGCTGACTGTTTTAAGCCCCGGGCGCTGCTGTGCCGCGATGGCCTGGTCTTCGCGGTTCAGGGTTTGGCGCTGGTGCCATGTTTGCCAGCCCACATCGGGCAGGCTGCTGGGGTCGTTGGTGACGACGCCCTGTGCGGTGTGCGGCTGCCCGGTGCCGGAAGTCTGGCAGGCGCCGAGCGCGAGCATGGAGGCGAGCAAAACCACGGCCAAGAAAGATTGCAGGAATGCGGGAATTTTTGTGTATGCTTGTTTCAAGAGAAAAACTCCAAATCGCTTCAGGGCAAATAAACAAAAAACGGGAGCCGCCGAACAGCATGTCCGCGCCCACGGTTAATCTTACACCCGGTTTATATATCGTCGCTACGCCCATTGGCAACCTTGGTGACATAACGCTGCGTGCGCTTGAAACGCTCAAGGCCGCGGACGCGATTGCCTGCGAAGATACGCGCGAAACCGGCAAGCTGGCGCAGGTTTATGGTATTTCTGCGCCGCGCATTCCCTATCATGACCATAACGCCGCAGAAATGCGCCCCAAAATTATCGAACGTCTTAAACAGGGGCAGTCCGTCGCGCTGGTTTCGGATGCGGGCATGCCGCTGATTTCGGACCCCGGCTATAAACTTGTGCGCGCCTGCCGCGACGAAGGCTTGAGCGTGACGTGCATTCCGGGCGCCTCTGCCTCCCTTGCAGGGCTGGTTTTGTCGGGGTTGCCGGCGGACAGGTTCTTTTTCGGCGGTTTTCTGCCTGTAAAATCGGCGGCACGGCGCACGGCGCTGGGCGATGTGGCGGGGGTGCCTGCGACATTGATTTTTTACGAAACCGCGCCAAGGCTAGCTGAAAGCCTCGCCGATATGAACGCCGTTCTGGGCGCGCGCCCCGCGGCTGTGGCGCGTGAACTGACCAAAAAATTCGAAGAAGTGCGCACAGGCACGCTGGCCGAACTGGCCGCCCATTATGCAGCCGCCGGGGAACCACGCGGCGAGATTGTCGTTATTGTCGGGCAGGGTGACGGCACGGCTATGGCTTGGGACGCGGCACGGATTGATGCGCGCCTTGCCGAAGTGATGCACAGCCAAGGCCTGCGGGTAAAAGACGCCGCCGCGCTGGTGGCCGCCGAAAGCGGCTGGCGCAAAAACGATGTTTATGCGCGGGCGCTGTCGGTCAAAGACGGCGGCGGATAATGGGCGCCATGACAGGCTACCGCCGCGGGCTTTGGGCGGAAACGTTGTCGGCGTGGTATCTGCGCGCCAAGGGATACCGGATTTTGACGATGCGCTATAAAGCCCGCGTCGGCGAAATCGACATCGTGGCGCGACGTGGCGGGGTTTTGGTCTTTGCCGAGGTCAAATGGCGCGGCACGCAGGATGCAGCGGGGCAGGGTATTCACGCCGCCAATCAGGCGCGGGTGCGGCAAGCGGCGGAACTTTACCTGCAGAATCATCCGCGCTACACTGGGCTTGACGTCCGCTTCGATGCGCTTTTATGGGCGCCCGGACGTTGGCCGCTGCACATTATGAATGCTTTTTAACCGCACAATGCAGGCGGCGTAACATCAGGGGAGACATTGGCAATGCAAAGCCGGAAAATTTCGAAATACCGTATGGCCGTTCTGGCGCTTGCTATGTGTGCCGCGCCGCTCTTGTCCGGCTGCACCGGTCTTGCGCTTGGCGCGGGCGCGACGCTGGGCGTTGCCGCCGCGCAGGAAGGCGGCATTCAGGGCGCGGCCAGTGATACCGCTATCAAAGTGCAAATCGCCGATGCGTGGTTCCGTCATGATGTTGAAATGTACCGCCGCCTTGGCGTGACGGTCAAAGAAGGCCGCGCGCTGGTGACAGGTACGCTGCCGCTGCCGGATGACCGCGTCGAGGCCATCCGCCTTGTCTGGCAAGTGGACGGCGTGCAGCAGGTTATCAACGAAATCCGCGTGGATGACCAGGGCGCGACGCTCGGCACCTATGCGGGCGATGCGTGGATAACCGGACAGGTCAAAACCCTGATGGTCTTCGATAAACAGGTGCAGTCTATCAACTACACCGTCGAAACGGTCGCGGGCACTGTGTACCTGATGGGTATCGGGCAGGATAGAAACGAGCTGGGACGCGTCATCAACCATGCGCGCAATACCCGCGGGGTGAAAAACGTGGTCAGCTACGTCCGCCTGCGCGGTGAAGCTTCGGCAGTATCTGCCGCATCCGGCGGCCCTGCCGTCAGTCCTGCACCGCCCGAGCCTGTGTATCAGGACCCCGTACCCCTGACGCCGCAAGCGGTGCAAAGCGCGCCGATTGACGATGCGCCCGACGGTGGCTTTTGAGAGAGGACGACACAGCCGACGAACAGCTGCACGTTTTTGAAACGCCCGACGAAGCGTTTCAATATGTGCGCTACGCAGGCACGCTTGCCGATGTAGATATAGACGTGGGCGAAGCCGCACTTGCGCTGGCGCTTTTGTTTTTACCCGGTGTGCGGCCGGAGCGATACCGCCATCACTTGCGCAAACTGGGCGAACAAACAACCGAAGAACATGCGCTGCGCGTCAAGGCAGGCGAAAAAGACAGCGCCGCCCTGCGCCTTGCCTGCCTGCGCCGCGTGCTGCATGAACAGCAAGGCTATGCGGGTGATGCCGAAAGCTATGATGACATCCAGAACGCCAGCCTGATACGCGTGATTGAACGCAGGCGCGGGCTGCCTGTGGCGCTCGGCCTTTTATATATCGTCGCGGCGCGCGGTTGCGGCTGGCAAATCGACGGGCTGAATTTCCCCGGGCACTTTCTGGTGCGGCTGGAAATGGACGGGGAGCGTCTGATTGCCGACCCGTTCCGCGGCGGGGCGGAAATGGACGCTGCGGCGCTGCGGCTTTTGTTGAAATCCATCGCGGGCGAGAAGGCGGAACTGTCGCATGAATTTTATTTGCCGGTATCGAACAGCGATATCCTGATACGGCTGCAAAACAACCTTAAGAAGCGGCTTATCGAGCAGGAAGACTACGCGCAGGCTGTTATTGTGGTGGAGGCCATGGAGGCGCTCGCCCCCGCCGAATACCGCGCCCTTTTCGACAAGGGTGTTCTTTATGCCAAATTGGGGCAAAAAGGGCAGGCCATCAAGGCTATCGAAGACTATATCGCCCGCGCCCCTGACGCCCGTGACCGCCAGCAGGCACAGGGCATATTGCAGCAAATCCGCCTGATGCCGGATTGATGTTTTTGAACGCCCGCCCTTTTGCGGCGGCGCTTGCCTTTACCTAGCGATGGATTATGCTTGAAGACGGCCGCAGCTGCGGCCTTATCAGTCAGAGGATTTTCCATGGGTATTATCACGCTTTTGCTTCTTGGCGCCTTCACGCTGATTTACATCAGCAAATCCATTCCCAAGAAACCGCCGTTTCTTGAAAAGGCCGTGGCCTTTTTGTTCGACAACATGAAATATCTGGGCGTCGGCGGGGCGATTTACGGTGCTGTCGATGCCGTTATCACACCCATTCAGGTTTATCTGGTCGATTACATGGTCGTGCGCATGCTGGCCGATATTTTGATTATAGTGATGGCGCTGCCGTTTTGCTTTGACAAGCTGGTTGAAAAATACCGCGACAAGCTGAACGGCGCCGTGCTCGAAGAAATTTCCGGCAGTATCGAATGGATACGCAGCAACGACAAAATCGTGGGCGGCGCGGGCGCTGTCTTTACCGTTTTGATGTTTGCGTTTGTCTTTAGATAAGCGCAGGGTCGCTGGGTAATAAAAAAGCCGCCGTTATCCGGCGGCTTTTTTATTATGTGCGGTAGGGCTTGCGTCAGCCCAAATCTTTTCCGCCCTTGCGGCGTTTGACGGCGCCGATGCGCGGCACGCCAACGTCTTTTTGTACTTCAGCGGCATGCGTGGCCGCCAGAATATCCGCGATTTCCTTGGGCATCGGCGGGGCGGTCACGCGCATATTGCGGTCGCCATCGTTCGATTTCAGCCATTCATACGCTTCGGCCGGCAGCGGGATGGCACCCGGCGGGCAGAAGGATTTTTTCTTCGACGAGGGTGCAGCGTTGTAAAGAAGAACCGTATAACCACCCGCATCGGTCACCTGCGGCACGGTGCCGTTGACGCCCAGCATTTGGCCTATCTGGTCTTTTTTAATTTTGTAATTCGCATGAAGTTCGGGATAGTCGCGCAGCCCCGGCGTCAGCGGAATGGCGTCTATCAGCGCAGCGATTTTTTTGCCCTCTTCGGTATTCTTGCGCGGCGTGACGATATATTCACCGCCTTCGCGGCGTTTGATGTTATAGGCGGTGCTTTCGGGCACATCCACGGTCTTGCCCGCGTTCCACATGCTGTCCTTGCCTTCGCGGCGAATGGACAGAAGCAGCTGCGCCTTGTCGCCGCCGCCGGAACTGTAGCTGTATGTGCAGCTGATGCGCACATCTTCGCCTGCGGGCAGGTTTGCAAGAATGGCAGGTTTTTGTTTCGCCGTTTCTTCTTCGATGCCGCGGCAGGCTTCTTTAATCAAGCGCTCCCACTCTTTGGTGCGCGCGCGGTAATCGTTGACAGCCTCAAGGCTGCGGCCGCCCGGCAAAAAGCAAACGCGGTCGTTGGGCGCGTAGGAAAACGCCTTGCGCAGTTCGCTTTGCGTGGGAGCGACGTAATCGGCGGGCGTGGCGACGCCTTCCTTTTTCACCGAAACGATAGGGGCATTGCCAAGCCACCCGCCCGCAAACAGCAGGTTATCGACAGCCGCCGCAGCTTTGCCCGTGACGGGTTTGGAATCTGCCGGCGTGAAGTGTTCGCCCTTGTAATCGATGGGGGCGTACATGAAATAGCGCGGCTCTTTCTCGGGCGATGTGAAAATCGCCGGATATTCGACATAGGCGCGGGGCAAGGTTTGCACGCCTTTGAAAACCTGCGTGGCGGGGGCTTTGAGGCCGGTCAGTTCCAGCACCTCCGGCGCTTCTTTTTCCATGCGCGCGAGGAAGCCCTTGTACATCGCATCCCAGCTGTCGCCGATATCGGCCATGTTGCCGGATTGCAAAACGGGGACGGTTTCCAACTCCTTGCGCAATTCCTGCTCAAGGCGCTTCGCGGCATCAAGCGCGCGGCCTTCAAGGGCGAAGAGGGCAGAGCCGTTTCGTTGCTTGGCCATGGTTTTATCCTTTTGTCCGTCTGCTTTTTTGATTTTCTATATTCATAAAACCGGAGCGGCGGGATGTAAAGCCCCCGTTTTGCGTATCCGCGCGCGATATGCTATGGTCTGCCCGCAAATCATACGGGAATCTCCGCGCGTGTCGGGGGCGTAAAGTTAAAGGAAATCAATATCATGGCATCTTACCAGTACGTTTATGTGATGAAAGACCTGTCCAAGACCTATCAGGGCGGGAAAAAGGTGCTGGAGAATATTTACCTGAGCTTCCTGCCCGGGGTGAAAATCGGGGTTCTGGGGCCGAACGGCTCGGGTAAATCGACGCTGCTGAAAATCATGGCCGGTCTTGAAAAAGATTTTCAGGGCGAAGCTTGGTCGGCCGAGGGTGCGCGCGTGGGTTATCTGCCGCAGGAACCGCAGCTGGATGCCAGCAAGACCGTCATGGAAAACGTGATGCAGGCGCTCGGTGAAGTAAAAGCCGCACGCGATGAATTTGATGCCATCAGCGCGAAATTCGCCGAAGAAGACGCCGATTTTGACGCCCTGATGGCGCGTCAGGCGGAACTGCAGGAAATCATTGATGCGGCTGACGGCTGGAACCTCGAGCGCACGATTGAAATCGCCATGGACGCGCTGCGTTGCCCGCCCGCGGATTCCGCTGTCACCAACCTGTCGGGCGGTGAAAAACGCCGCGTGGCGCTGTGCCGCCTTTTGCTGGAAAAGCCTGACCTGCTTTTGCTTGACGAGCCGACCAACCACCTGGATGCGGAATCCGTTGCCTGGCTGCAGCGTCACCTGCTGGACTACAAAGGCACTGTTGTCATGGTCACGCACGACCGCTACTTCCTTGATAACGTGACCGGCTGGATTTTGGAACTCGACCGCGGCCGCGGCATCCCCTACGAGGGCAACTATACCGAATATCTCGACAACAAATCCAAACGCCTTGCACAGGAAGGGCGCGAGCAGGAAGCCCGCGAAAAATCCCTCACGCGCGAACTGGAATGGGTACGCCAATCGCCCAAGGCGCGTCAGGCGAAATCCAAGGCGCGTATCACGGCCTACGAAGATTTGCTGGCAGAAAGCCAGAAATTCGAAAAAACCCGCACGGCGCAAATCGTTATTCCTGTGCCGCCGCGCCTGGGCCAGAACGTGGTTGAATTCGAAAACGTATCCAAAGGCTATGACGACCGCCTTTTGATTGAAAACCTCAGCTTCAAGCTGCCGCCGGGCGGTATCGTCGGCGTTATCGGGCCGAACGGTGCGGGTAAAACCACGCTGTTCCGTATGATGACGGGCGAAGAAACGCCCGATGGCGGCAAAGTCACCGTCGGCGACAGCGTTATCATGGGCTATGTGAACCAAAGCCGCGATGCGCTGGATGCCAACAAGACGGTGTGGGAAGAAATCTCCGAAGGCAACGACATCCTTGCCCTCGGCAAACGCGAAATGCCGAGCCGCGCGTATTGCGGCTCCTTCGGTTTCCGCGGTCCCGACCAGCAGAAAAAAGTCGGCGTGCTGTCGGGCGGCGAGCGTAACCGCGTGCACATGGCGCGTATGATGAAAACGCCCGCCAACCTTTTGCTGCTTGACGAGCCGACCAACGACCTTGATACCGAAACGCTGGGCGCTCTTGAAGATGCGCTGGAAAACTACGCGGGCTGCGCGGTTGTTATCTCGCACGACCGCTGGTTCCTTGACCGCCTTGCAACGCATATTCTGGCGTTCGAAGGCGACAGCCAGGTTGTGTTCTTCGAAGGTAACTACGAAGACTACGAAAAAGACCGCAAGAAGCGCTTTGGCGAAGATGCCGAAACCCCGCACCGTATCAAATACAAACCCCTGCGCCGCGCATCGTGAGCGGCTGTTTGAAGCATACGGGCGAAGAGGGCTGCGCAGGGTTTCGCCTGCGCAAGCTGCCCCACCGTTACATGTCTTTTGTGTTCCCGATGGTGCTGTCGCTTATCATGAGTTGCCTTGTTTCGGGCATCAGCACCTTCACGCACATGGGATTTGCGGCGGGGTTTGTTTCCAGCTGGATGCACAGCTGGGCGTTGTCGTGGGTGATTGCCTTTCCGGTGCTGCTTTTGATTTTGCCGCTGGTGCGCCGCATTGTCGCGCAGATTGTGGCGCCTGCGCCGTAATCAGCGAGGCGCAGAAAATCAGACCAACAAAAAACCCGCCGGATAACGGCGGGTTTTTTGTTTCGGGCTTTTGCGCCCTTATTTTTTACGCTGGCGCAGGCTTTCGAGCAGCGCCTCGACCTTGCCGCCGCCGCGCTGGATGACGGCGTCGAAATCGCTGCGCTGGGTGATGGCCATGCTGACGTTTTCGATGAACACGTCGATGACTTTCAGGTTGCCGGCATTGTTACGCACGCGCCAGTCAACGGCCACGGGCGGGCCGTCTTTTTGCACGACCTGACTGTTTACGATGCTATCGCGTTCCGAAATCGCTTTTGCGCTTTTGACATTGAATTGCTGGCCCGCATATTCACCGAAACGCTGGGCATAGGTGCGCACAATCATGTCTTCGAACAGCGACAGGTATTCTTTGCGCTGCGCTTCGGTCGCGGTGTTCCAGTGCTTGCCAAGGGCGAAGCGGCCGATGGCGTTGACGTCGAAGTTCTTGCGCAGCAGTTCGCGCACGCGCCCTTCGCGCTCTTTGCCGCTGATGTTTTTTCCTGTCAGTTCGGTCAGGGCGATATCGCCCATTTTCTGCACGAAGCCGACGGCGGCATCGTCGCGCTTGTCGGCCATAGCGGCGCCAGCAGGCAGCAGCAGAGCCAGCGCCATACCGACAATCATCAGGCGGCGGGAAAGAGTGATAGTCATATCAGATATATCCTTTCGGTCGTCGTGAGGACGGGAGATTATTCCCAACCCTCGTCATAGTACTGTACGGCCTGCGCCTTGGGTGCGTCCGGATTGACGTCGCGCACCAGCGAGCGGCGTTTTTGCGAGTACGCGCTGCGCACAGCGGCGTAGTAGTCAAGGCTGTTGCGGCGCATGTCGCGCACGGCTGTCACAAGTCTTGCACGCGTATCGAGGCCTTCAACGATGCCGCGCGTGTAGTAAATCCACTCTTCATCGCGGTTGAATGCGTAAAGACGCACAGGGTCCGCGACAGTATCAACCGCAAGGCCTGCGGTATCGCGCAGCGACGACGGGCCGATGACGGGCAGGACAAGGTAGAAACCTTCGCCAAAACCCCAAACAGCCAGCGTCTGGCCGAAATCTTCCGGCTCGAACGGCATACCGTTTGCGCCTGCGACATCAAAAAGACCGGCGACACCGCCGACCGTGTTGATGACAAAGCGGGCGGAAGCCACGCCTGCGCCTTTGAAATCGCCTTGCAGCACGTTATTAGCAACGATGAGCGGCGTGCGAAGGTTCCGCATAAAATTCTGTACGCCCGCGCGGAAGAAGTCGGGGGTGAGGAAGTTATAAACCTTGGCTGCCGGTTCGATAAGCGCGCGGTCGAGGGCGTTGTTAAACGCGAAAACCCCGCGGTTCAGCGGCTCCAGCGGGTCATTGACCGCCGTGGTGTGCATTTCGCTTTTCGCGCTGGTGCAGCCCGTGGTGGCCGTCAGCAGGAAGGCGCACATCAGCATCGCGAATGTTTTTGCGGCGATTTGGGTCTTGGGGCGGGACATAAAGGGCATGAAGGTCTCTCTAAGGGGCCGTTTTTTATACTCTAACCGTATATAATTACTCAATTCTTAACTCTAGCCGTCTTCCATATGCAAAAGGGCGGTCGCCCCCATAAGCAGACTGACCAGAGCGGGTGTCCAAGCCGCCAGATATACAGGAATTTTCTGTGATATGCCGAAAGCCTGAAGGATTGATTCCATGAAGAATATAAAGAAACCAACGCCCACGCCAAGGCCTATCATGACCCCTGTGCCCCCGAATCTTTGCGGGCGTAGCGAAAATGTCGCAGCCAGCAAAATCATGGCGGCCAAAAGGAAGGGCTGGGCGAGCA
>DDBY01000229.1 GCA_002334985.1 Micavibrio sp. UBA2020 | reverse complement strand
TGCGCGCCGAGGCCTCCGCCGCGCTGGCTTTCGATGCCGCAAAGACATTCGATGCTGCGCTCAAAGACGATACGCAGCGCCCGTGGCTGCGCATTTCAACCGCGCTTGCCAAATACCGCACCGCCGAAGACGGCGTACAGGCGGCCAAGCGCGCGCTGGAGCTGGTTGGCGGCAACGGCTATACCGAAGAATTTCCAACAGCGCGTTTGCTGCGCGATGCGATGGTGCTGACGGTATGGGAAGGCCCAGCGAATATTCAGGCGCTGGAGCTTTTGCGTATGGTTGCCGGCAAAGAGCCGGGCGATAAACTTTTCACCGATAAAATACGCGCTATATCGGACGCGCTGCCCGCAACCATGGCGGCGGAGAAAAGCCTGCTTGATACCGGTCTTGTGCAGGCAGAGCGTGCACTTGCGCATTTGCGCAAACACCCCGAAGACGGCGAGCGCTTCGCGCGTAAACTGATGGACCACATGGCAGATGTGCTGTCCGGCGCGCTTCTGGCCGAAGAGGCCGCGCATGACCTCGCCCACCACAACGATGCGCGCAAGGCGCTGGTGGCGCAAACCTATTTGCACAAGGCCTTTGGCGCGAAGGAGCTTTCGCTCAGCCACGAAAAAGAACCCGTGCAACTGCATTTCGATGCCCTGCTGCATTACCGCGCCATAGAGCCTGCGGCGCTTGGCTATACGTCCGCATCCAAACCGCCGGCTGCGCCGAAGCCAAAACCGCCGTCGCCCGAAGCATAAACGCATGAAAACTGCCGCGCCCGATGACATCACTGCGCGTTATCACGCCATTATGACGCATTGTCAGCAATATGCGGGGGCGGATACGCAGCGCAGTATTCGTATATTGGCGCTGAACTTTTTTCTATTTTTCGGCCTTCTGGCGCTGATGTATTTCGCGCGCGGCGTTTCTTATGCGCTTGTTTTGCTGCTGGCCATACCTGCGGCTTTCATGCTGGTGCGTTTGTTTATTATCCAGCATGACTGCGGCCATGGGTCTTATTTCAAATCACGCGCGGCGAATACTTGGGCGGGGCGATTTATCGGCCTTTTCACGCTTGCGCCCTACGGCTATTGGCGGCGCGAACATGATGTGCATCATGCTTTTGTGGGGCAGATTGAACGGCAGGATGTGGGTTATATAGACATCCTGACCAAAGACGCCTATGCCGCGTTGCCGCCGCATAAAAAGTTTTTCTACAGGCTCTATCGCCAGCCGTTGGTGCTGCTGGTGCTGGGCGTGCCGCTGCATAATATCGTGCTGATGCGTATCCCGCCGCTGTCGCGCCGCCGCTGGGACGGGCGCCATTTTTTATCCTTTGACGATGCGTGGAAAAGCATCATGGCGCATAACTTGTGCCTTCTTGCCGTTTACGGTACGGCGGCTTTTTTGCTGGGCGGCGGCGCGGTTTTGGCTATTTATCTGCCGGTGATTGTCATGGCGTGGCAAATCGGCGGCTGGATGTTTTATGTGCATCACCATTTCGAAGATGCCTATTGGCAAGGTGGCGAAGATTGGCACCCGCATGCCGCGCGGCTGATGGCCAGTTCGCACTACGCCCTGCCGCCGCTGTGGCACTGGCTCACGGGTT
Organism: Micavibrio sp. UBA2020; assembly: GCA_002334985.1. Classification (GTDB taxonomy): domain Bacteria; phylum Pseudomonadota; class Alphaproteobacteria; order Micavibrionales; family UBA2020; genus UBA2020. The sequence continues at coordinate 1,401 of DDBY01000229.1, read as the reverse complement.
ATATCGGCCTGCATCACATTCATCATTTTTCAAGCGCGGTGCCGCACTATAAACTGGCGGAGTGCATGCAGGCATCGCCCGATTTGCAAAATATGAACCGCATCACATGGCGTCAAAGTTTGGCCGCTGTCTGGCTTGCGATTATCGACCCTGCCGCGCAGAAAATGATACGCTTGCGCGATATTGTGTCTTGAGAAGGGTTTATTTCTGCGCGAAACGCTGCTGCAATGCGGGCTTGTCCTGCGGGCATTTGGCGGCTTCGCGTTTGTAATTCTCCGGCGTGTCGATAACGCCTTGGCGCGCGCGGCGCGCTTGGCGCAGTTTTTCCACCATCGGCTTGCTGGCATTCACGATTTCCTGCATGAATTTTTGCTGGTGTTTTTCCAGCTCCGCCTGCGGATAAGGGCCGAAGCCCTGATAGCCAAAGCCGCGCAAATACATCATCATGTCCAGCTGTATGCGCGGCAAATATTCCTGTATCGCGGCGATGTCGATTTTGACGTGCTCGGCTTCATGCTCCTGCGTGACCTTCAGGCTGCAGGGCAGGTCGAGGATTTCTTTTGAAATAAAAACCGCCGGTTTGTACGAAATCCAGAACGTCGCCTTATCGACGTAAATGCACTGGTTGCCGCTTTCATCTGTCAGGGTGCGGAAGCTCACATTGAAATTGCTGCCGGTGATGCTGGTTGTGACGCCCATGACAACGCTGCGCTTGTCGGTCGCCAGTGTCGATTCCTTGTCGGCGGCCATGCTGCGCTTCAGGGCGTGGGCGCTATGTTCCTCGTTGTAATAAACGGGTTCGGTTGCGAAATGCACTTCGACTTTAGGCGCGTCCATGACGGGGCAGGCGCCAATTGTTGTTTGTATAAACAGCGAACTTGCCAGTGCGGCTGTGGCCGCATCGATACCAAAAAATGACATGCCCGCGGCCTTTCCTGAAACGTTTTATGCGGCTTTACGCAGCGCATCGCTGACGCGCATGATATGCGGTTTCATTTTATCAATGCCTTTGCCCAGCATACCGAAAAACGGCATGGAAACGCAGCCCGCAATGATGCCCGCGACAATCGTGCCCGCCATGTTCAGCGTGCCGCCGATAAACCCGTTCTGCGTCACGGCGGCGATGGCGGATTTCAGCGCGGCTTCAGCCCCCGGGATGCCGTGCACCAAAATGCCGCCGCCCACCGCAAACATTGCCGTGGTGCCCACAACCGACAGCACACGCATAAACGTCGGCGTGTGGTTGACAAGGCCGGTGCCAAAGGCGCGCAGCATTTTTGCGCGTGCATCTGTGCCCTGCACCTGCTGCAATTTCAGCCCCCAATCGTCAAATTTCACGATGCAGGCGACAAGCCCGTAAACGCCGACGGTCATGCAGATGCCGATAACGCTCAGCGTCAA
>DDBY01000227.1 GCA_002334985.1 Micavibrio sp. UBA2020 | reverse complement strand
TTCAAAAAATTCAACGATACCTACGGCCACCAGGTGGGCGACCAGGTGCTGCGCCTTGTGGCGCGTACGCTGACCGACAACGTCAAAGGCCGCGACTTTGCCGCGCGCTACGGCGGCGAAGAATTTGCGATTATTCTGCCCGATACGCCTGTATCCGCGGGCCTGCGCGTTGCCGAAGTGCTGCGCAAATCGGTCGAAAGCAAGGAAGTCATCAACAAGGCGAACAACGAAAACATGGGGCGCATCACGCTTTCCATCGGTGTTGCCGAATATACGCCGGGCGAAGAAATCGTCACGCTGATAGAGCGTGCGGACAAGGCACTTTACGATGCCAAGCGCGGCGGCCGTAACCGTGTTGTCGAAGCGGCGCCCGCCACGCGCAAGGCGTAAATCACCGCCTCGCCGTTTTTTACCTTCTGCGTTTTTTGTTCTTTTTACCGAACGGTTTGTTTTTGCCGCCGCGGCCGCCCTGCGGGCGCTCGCCGTCCCTGCCTTGTCTGTCGCCGCTATCGTTGCGCCGTGCGCCGTCCCTGCGGTCTTTTTGGCCTTGCCCGCGTGCGCCGCGGTGGTGGCCGCGGTCTTGTCTGGGTGGGCGGGGGCTGAAGCCTTCGCCGTCATCTGCGCCTTCCACCAGTTCAAACACGGTGCTGCCGCGCTGCGGATTGGCTTCCAACAGGCGCACATAAACCGCATCCGCCATGCGGAAGGTACGGCGGGTTTCCTTGCCGACCAGCATGTGGCGTTTTTCGTCGTGGATGTAATAGTCGCGCGGCAGCTGGCGCATCGGCAAAATGCCGTCCGCGCCGGATTCGTCCAGCGTGACGAAAAGCCCGAAGGAGGCGACGCTTGAAATTTTTCCTTTGAAGACCTGTCCGATATGCGATTGCAGGTATTGCGCGGTGAATCTGTCCATCACGTCGCGCTCCGCCAGCATGGAGCGGCGCTCGGTTTGTGAAATATGCTCCGATATGTCGAAGATGTTTTCTTCTTCGTGCGGCGTCAGGCCGCCGTCGCCCAGTTTGCAGGCACGGACAAGCGAGCGGTGGACAACCAAATCCGCATAACGGCGGATAGGCGATGTGAAATGCGCGTATTTTTCAAGCGCAAGGCCGAAGTGGCCGATGTTGTCCGGATGATAAATCGCCTGCGACTGCGTGCGCAGCAAAAGCGTATGCACAAGGTCGGCATCGCCGCGTTCGCTGGACGTTTTCAAAAGCTGGTTGATATTGCGCGGGTGGATATTGTCAGTTTCGGGCAGGGAATAGCCCATGTCCTTCAAAAGTTCGCGCGCCGCTTCGATACGCTCCGCCGAAGGCTGGTCGTGGATGCGATAGACACAGGGGGCGTTTTTATCTTCCAGCTGACGTGCGGCGGCGACGTTGGCCAAAATCATGAATTCTTCAATCAGCTGGTGGCTGTCAAGGCGCGCGCGCGGCACAATCGCCGTAATCTGGCCTTTGTCGTTGATAATCGCCTTGCGCTCCGGCAGGTCAATTTCAAGCGCGCCGCGTTTTTGCCGTGCATGCTTGAGCAGGCTATAGGCTTTGTAAAGCGGGCGTATGACCACGTCCATCAGCGGCCCTGTCGTGTCGTCGGGGTTGCCGCGGTGCGCATCCTCCACCTGTTCGTAGGTCAGGCGGGCGGCGGAGCGCATCAACCCGCGCTGGAAATAATAATCAACCAGCCGCGCATTTTTATCGATGGTCATGAACGCGGCAAGGCAGGCGCGCGGCACATGCGGGCGGAGCGAGCAGAGGTCGTTCGACAAACGCTCCGGCAGCATCGGCACCACACGGTCGGCGAAATAGGTGGAATTGCCGCGCTTCAGCGCCTCCACATCCAGCGGTTTGCCGGCGCGGACGTAGTAAGAAACATCCGCAATCGCAACAATCAGTTTCCAGCCGCCCGGATTTTTTGGGTCTTCGTCGGGCACGGCGTAAACCGCATCGTCAAAATCGCGCGCATCCACGCCATCGATGGTGACCAGCGGAATATCGCGCATATCGACGCGCCCGCCGGACAGGTCAGGTTCCGACAATTCTTCGGATTCCGCCAGAACATCGCGCGGGAATTCGACCGGAATACCTTGCGTATGGATGGCGATAAGGCTGATAAGCTTCGGGTCGTCTTTCTGGCCAATCACTTCGGCCACGCGGGCGGCGTTTTTATTGCGCGGATACTGGCGCGACGGCGGCAGCAATTCGGCGGAAACAAGGTCGCCGTCCTGCGCGTCGTTTGCGAACTCCGGCGGTATCATATACTCCAGCTTGTTTTTCTTGTCCGTCGGCGTCACAACGCCGCCGCCGCGGTATGATTTATAAAACCCGACGATGCGCAGGTCGTTGCGCTCTTCCAGCGGTTTTAGAACGCGTGCCTCGTATTCATGCGGCGATACCTTGCGCAGGCGGGCGAGCATACGCTCGCCGTCTTTCAACGCTGCGCCGCGTTTGCGGTCGGGTATGACATAAATGGCGGGCGGTTTGCCGCGGCCATGCCATTCCAGCGGGCGGGCAAGCAGTTCGCCATCGTCACTGATACCGATGATTTCAATAAAGGCGCGCTCCGGCAGGCTGTCCGGCGCCTGATAGCTGCGATTCTCGTTTTTCTCCAGCATGCCTTCTTCGGTCATTTCGCGCAAAAGACGGCGCAGCTGTGTGCGGTCTTGCCCCGTAATGCCAAAGGCACGGGCGATATCGCGTTTGTTCAGGGCGTCCGGATGGCTGAGCAGGAATTCTTTCAGCTCTTCACGCGTGGGCAGGGTGCCTGTGTTCTCGCTATCGTCCCTGCGGCGCACTTTGGGGGATTTATGCGGGTGTGCAAAGCCGTCTTCGCGTCCTTGCGGACCCGAAGCGGCGCGTCCTGCCTTGGAAAATTTTTTGCGGGACGGTGGTTTTGAATTTTTCAAGAGATAGTCTTCTTTCTTATTTTAGGTTTTCCGCGCTCCGGCAGATTTTTTCGCGGCCGTTTTCTTGGCGGCGGTTTTTTTCTGCGCGGTCTTGCGGGCGGGCGCTTTTTTGGCGCCGCCGGATTTGGGCGCGGCGGATTTGCGGGCGTTCAGCCACTCTACGGCTTGTTCCATGGTGACGGCTTCCGCCTCCACATCCTTG
>DDBY01000060.1:5793-9107 GCA_002334985.1 Micavibrio sp. UBA2020 | reverse complement strand
CGTGCTTGCCGCGTTGTGTAGCGTGTCGGTCATGCCTTGTTTAATCCGTCCCCAAACCTGCCAAGGCTGCGGGCGCGCAAAACGCCTTAAAACCTTGAAATCCAACCCCTTGACTAATCTACACGCCGCTTGCGGGGGCGTCAATCAAACAGGGGGATGCGCGCCGACAAAAGACAGCCGGCAAGAGGGGCGGCGCAGGGGGCGTTTCCTGCGGCGCACGCAAATGGGGGTATCAATCTAGCCACCACCGGCACCGTGCGCTGTTTATGCAGTATTTGCGCTATGTAAACAATCTATCCGGTGTAAATTTATCTGCCGGCGGGCGGTTTCAGTCCGCCTTTGCGGATAGAGCCGATACCCTGCATGACGACATCGAGTGGCGGGGGTTTGCCGCCGATGTCGCGCAGCTTTTGGTGCATCTGCGGGATTTCTTCGGGGTTTGGCAGTTCTTTGAAGTCATGAATTTCCATGGCGGAGGTTACAGCTGCGCTATAGCCTTTGGAGTTGCTGCCGTAATCCGAGCCTTTGGGAATGGTATATTCCTGAATGCCCCCGCGCTCGTATATCGTGGTGACCTGACGCGACGAAAAATTGAAAATGCGCATCAGACGTGGCGCGCCCCAGTCCTTCGGGTCGAACGAAAGCGGGCTGATGACGGCAAGGCTGTCTTTGCCAAGGGCGTGATAATTAATTTTCATGGGCGTTTTGGCTGCAATTTCGGCTTGCCCGCGACGTTTGCCTGCGTATCCAGAATATCTTCGATAGGGGGCGGGTTGCCTTTCAGGTCATTTTTCAGTTTTGCGTGCATCAGGCGGATTTCCGCATCCGACTGCACATCGGAAAAGTTTTGTACCGATGTTTGTGTGGAAATCGATGAAGAGCCGCCGGATTCGCTGCCGCGCGGCTCGTAAGTCAAATCGCGTGTGATGGTGGTCACCTGCGCGGACAGAAAATTGAAAATGCGGGTGATGCGCGATTGTATCGTCAGGCTATGGCTATAGCCGGAGAGGCTTTCGCTGGACGCATGCAGCGTCTGGCTCAGGGTGTAATCGTTGATTTTTTCGAGGCGCTCCTGCATCGCGGTTATCCTTTGCCCGGTGCGGAAAGAACGGCGGATTTTTTAACCATGCCGCGGGTTACTTCTTCGATGGGCGGCGGGTTGCCGCCCTTGTCCTTCAGCTGCGCATGCATCAGGCGGATTTCGGCATCGCTTCTGAATTCGTCGAAATGTTGCTGTTCAATCGCGGTTGAAATGCTGCCCGCTCCGCCGGTTTTGTAGCCGCCGCTGTTGCCCAGCGCCACGTCGCGTACATGCGTGGTCACCTGCTGGGCAAGGAAATTGAAGGTGCGGGTGATGACGGTGCTGCCCGCAAAGCCATTCATGCCGTCGAGCTTGCGCGTTGTGACGACGCTGAGCGTATAGTCGTTCTCGACCACAAAACTTTGTTCGGTGTCCATGCGCTCTCCGCGAATCCTGAAAATTGAATAAAATCAGGTACAACAATACGAAGCGGCCATAAATATGTCAATTATAAATTGACATATTTTATCAAACGCTTAGCCCGTTACGGTGTGCGCGGTTTGGGCGGTTTTGGGGCTGTTGCCGCATTTTCAGGCTCGGGCGTGCTTCGTGTGGCCAGAAAACGGTCGGCTGCCGCGCCAATTTCCAGCATGATGTCGCTGATTTCGGGGTTGCGCGTCACCGCGAAGCCCGCCCGCAAGTTTGCGGTCTTTTCAACATCCGCGATGGTGTTGCCTTCGCCCATTTCCGGCGGCTCCGCGCGGCCGGTCTTGACGTCGATGGCCATGCGGAACAGAACGGTTTGCTGCCCGTTTTCTTCGGGGTTCAGCAAATAGAAATCGAAAGCCTGCTGGTCTTTCTGTTCTTGCCCGACAGCGCGCACGGGTGTCAGGGTGACCAGCTGGTCAAGAACGGCAAGTTTCTGACGTGCGACGTCGCGCACATATTCGGCGCGCAGGGTGAAATTCTGCTGCGCCTTGGCGATGGCTTTATCGAGTGCTTCACGCAGGCGCGCGGGGCTTTTCACAATTTCATTTTCGGCGCTATCCGCAGGTGCACTATCTGCGGCGGGGTTAAAAGCCTCAATCAAGCGGATGGAGGCAATGCCAAGCCGTGCGGCGTTTCCGTGTTTTTCAACAGCAGCGGGGATGTCTTTGGCAGCAGCTTCTTCCAGCGTGCGGTCAAGGCGCGGCATGTAATCTTCGGTGCGCAGGATGATACCGCCGTCTTTTTCCTTGCGGTTCATATAGCCGAGCTTCGCCCAGGCGGCATCTTCGAGTAGCGTCAGGTAAACAAGTTTCTGCGTCAGCGCATCGCGGTAAAGCGTGGATACCTGTGCATTGTCCGGCATGGTGTCGAACAGGGTTTTCATCTGCTCTGCGCGTTTATCGTCGTATTGCAGCATGGCTTTGACGCGTGCTTCGAAATCGGACGTATCGACAATATCGTCGCTGATAAGTGAAGCCACATCGAAAACCGTGCGGCTCATATCAATAATCGGCGTGCCGTTTTCGCTCACCGCGCGCGGCGATTCTGCGCGGAATTGCGCCAGTTTTTCGTCATAGAGGGGTTTCAAATCAGCATTGAGCAGCATTTTTTCACAATCGCCGACCAGCGACGTCATGCGCTCGGCCTCGCGTTTCATCTTCTCGCCGCTGCGGGCCTGGCGGTCGGGGTGGTACATCGCGCGCGCCAGCGTGCAGGCTTCGCGGATTTCCTTGGCGCTGGCGTTTTCGTCAAGACGCTTTTCCTTGCCCGCATCGCTCAGGACGCTGTTCAAAAAAGCATAGCGGTCGAAAATGTAGTGGACGCCTTCGATGCTTTCAAAACCCATGTGACGATACTCCTGCCGCTGCAATCAAAAAAATAAAAACCAGAAGGCCTGTAAGCCGGGTTCTGTCCCCCTTGCGGGGTGACGGCCATTCATCTAGGGCGGCGGTTACCCGGCGCCTCCAGCGACCGACCCGGAAAGCAGGCTGAAAACAGGCCCTGCGGTTGCCCGCGTGCTTTCCCTATTTGGTCTTGCTCCCGGTGGGGTTTACCCTGCCGTTTCCGTTACCGGAAACGCGGTGCGCTCTTACCGCACCTTTTCACCCTTACCTGCGCACCGAAATGCGCGGGCGGTATGTTCTCTGTTGCACTGGCCGTCACGGTGGCCAAGGCCGCCGTGCCCGGACGTTATCCGGCACCGTGTTTTCAGGGAGCCCGGACTTTCCTCCCCCCTTTTGCAAGGGCGGCGGCCGTCCGGCCTTCTGGTCTGGCGACTTTAGGCGCAGGGCGGCGTCATGGCAAG
>DDBY01000060.1:3363-5449 GCA_002334985.1 Micavibrio sp. UBA2020 | reverse complement strand
GTGACCATGCCGGGCAGGCTGCCGTCTTCAAAAGCTTCCGGCTCGAAATGGCGCTGGAAAGCGGGCACCAGAATTTCCGCCCCCAAAGACGGGTCATAGCCGATATGCGCGAGCGCGGTCATAAAGGCCTGCGGCGACATCAGGCCGCTGGCCAGCTCCCGCGGCCAAAGGCCGATACCGGCGGTCGCCAGCGTACGCCATGGAAAGAGATGCCCGGGGTCTTGCTTGCGCGCGGGCGCGATGTCGGAATGCGCAAGCACGTTGCGCGCCGGAATATCATGGCGCGACAGAATATCGCGGCAAAGGGCAATCACACCCGCAATCTGCTTTTCGGGGAAGGGAACATAGCCGAGCGAATGACCGGTATTTTGAATTTCGATACCGATAGAATGGGTGTTGAGGTCGGTCATGCCGCGCCAGTACGACTGCCCCGCGTGCCATGCGCGTTTGTTTTCATCGACCATCTGTATCACGCTGCCATCAAGGTCAACGAGGTAGTGCGAACTGACTTTTTTTTCGGGGTCGCACAGCCATTGCCGCGATGTTTCCGCATCCGGCAGGTCGGTGTAATGCAGCACCAGCACGCTCGGCGCGACATTGGGCGCACGGTCGTTGAAATTGGGCGAGGGGGATTGCTTCAAAAGGGCGTAGCTCATGTGCTGGGTGTCTGGCCGTGAAGGTTAGGGCTTCGGTCTGAATTTTTTATTGATGCGGGCGACGGCGCGCAAAAGGGCAACGGTGTCTTTGCTTGCTTCACCGGGTTTTGCTCCTTCGGTCTTGAACAGGTGCGGTTCATAGCGCTGCTGAAAGGCGTCGATGACCTGAGCAAGTTCCGGCGTGCCGTCTTCGTGCACCCCTGTGTCGTATCCGGCCTTTTTGAATAGTTTGGCCAGCTTTTGCGGGTTTTTGGCGACGGCGGCGGCGTTGAATTTATCGCGCAGCGTCGGTTTCGGCCAAACGCCGATATCGTGCTTGGCCAGTTCCTTCCACGGGAAGTGATAGCCGGGGTCGTTTTTCCGTGCGGGCGCGATATCCGAATGGCCGACCACGTTTTCAGGCGCGATGTTGTGGCGGTGCATGATGTCTTTGCAAAGAAGCACCAGCGTCGTCAGTTGCGCGGGCGTGTAATCTTCATGGCGGCGGTTGGAAATTTCAATGCCGATAGACGCAGAATTCAAATCCGTACGGCCATGCCACGATGAAATGCCCGCATGCCACGCACGTTTTTCTTCAGGCACCATTTTGAAAATATTGCCGGCCTCGTCTATCAGGTAATGGCAGCTGACGGGCGGTTCGTGGTCGGCGTCCGACAGGCGCATCAGCGCATCCACGGTTGAATTCATGCTGGTGAAGTGAATAACCAGAACGGATGGTTTTTCACCGTTTTCGCGGTCATTGAAATTGGGCGATTTCCATGGAACAACCTTCATGCTGCGGCCTCCTTGGCGGCGGCTTCGCGCACGAAGGCTTCGACCAGCGCCTCGAAATGCGCGGCACCGCGTGCGGCGCTTTGCAGCGTATGGTCATGGCTCAGTTTTTCGTCCGAAAGCCCTGCGCCCATATTGGTTATCATCGAACAGCCGACAACCCGCAGGCCGCAGTGGCGCGCGATGATGCAGTCAGGGACGCTCGACATGCCCACAGCCTGCGCACCCATGCTAATCGCCATACGGATTTCGGCGGGCGTTTCAAACGTCGGGCCGCGGAAGGCCATATAGACCCCTTCGTGCAGCGGTGCGCCGGAAACTTTCGCGGCGGATTTCAGTTTTTGCTGCAAATCAGCGTCCCACGCGTCTGTCATGGGCACGAAACGCGGGCCGAAGGTTTCATCATTCGCGCCGACCAGCGGGTTCAGCCCCATGTAATTGATATGGTCGGTTATCATCATCAGCTCGCTGACTTTGATATCATCGCGCAGGGAACCTGCGGCATTCGATATGAACAGAATATCCACGCCCGCGGTTTTCAGCGCGCGTACCATGGTTTTGAGCGGGTAGGCGTCGTCGGTTTCATAAAAATGTTTGCGGCCCTTGAGTGCGATAACATCGACACCGCCCAGCGTGCCGATGATAACTTCGCCGCTATG
>DDBY01000060.1:0-3001 GCA_002334985.1 Micavibrio sp. UBA2020 | reverse complement strand
ACGGCGTTTTGCAAACGGTCACCAAGACCGCCGAGGCCGGAGCCGAGAATGATGGCGATTTTAGGCTGGCGCGCCCCTGCGGCGGCGCGAATTTTGGCGGCGCTGGCGGCGACGTTGTCGGCATGGCTGGGGGTCATGGCGCAATCCTTTCGCTGCACCCCGTGCGCGGGGCGCGTATCTTGTCTGGATGGCCAAATACTGCCGCAAAATGTCGCAGCTGTCACCCCCGCGCACACGATTCTGCCTATGCTATTGAAATATATTTATAAAATAATACGGATTTGTCTTAATGAAAACGCGGATGGTGCGCAATTTTCTGGATAATCGGTGGCTGCAAGGACGGCGGCCTTCATATCCTGCGCGCAAGCGGTTAGACTTGCGCAGCAGGAGAATACCGATGAACGCCAAACCACCCCTTTCCACCAGCATGTTTTATATGTGGCGCAGCCTGATTGCCCTCGGCCATGCCGATGGCAAACTCGGGATGGAGGAGCTGGATTACCTCGAAAAAATCTTCGACAACCTGCTGCGCTATTTCGCGCTGACCGAAGAGCAGCGGCATATTTTTGCCGATGACCTGCATAACCCGCAAAATATCGACGCGCTGTTTGCGCGCATCAACGAGCCCGACGCGCGCGACATGCTCTATGGCTTTGCCGAAGAAATGGCCTGGGCCGATGGCGTTTTGGAGGCAGGCGAAGAAGAGGTTCTGCGCCGCCTGCGTCTGAAGAATCCTGAAAACTTTGACCGCGATGCGCTGCGCGCCGAAATCCGCGCCGATATCGCGCGGCACAAAACGGAATGGGATGCGGAACGTCAGCAAATGCGCAAAACCGCACGCAAGCGCAATCCTTATTTTTATGCCATCGATGTTATCTTGACCAAAATGGGTATCGACGTGCTGGATAGCTAAAACAAAAAACCCCGCAGGCCTTGCGGGGTTTTTTGTTTGGCGGCGTATTTATACGCGGCGCTGTATCATCAGTTTTTTGATTTCTGCAATCGCCTTGGCAGGGTTCAAACCCTTGGGGCAGGTATTGGTGCAGTTCATGATGGTGTGGCAGCGATAAAGACGGAAGGGGTCTTCAAGGGCGTCGAGACGCTCCCCCGCCGCTTCGTCGCGGGTGTCATCCAGCCAGCGGTAAGCTTGCAGCAAAATCGCGGGGCCGAGGAAACGGTCGCCATTCCACCAATAGCTGGGGCAGGACGTCGAGCAGCAGAAGCAAAGAATGCAGGCCGCAGGGCCGTGACCGTCTTCGCCGTTCAGCTTGTTGGCATCTTCGGACGATTGCAGACGCTCGCGCGCGGGCGGTGTGCTTTCGGTTTTCAGCCACGGCTCAATCGTCGCGTATTGTGCGTAAACATGGGTGAGGTCGGGGACAAGGTCCTTCATCACCGGCATGTGCGGCAGCGGGCTGATGTTTACATCGCCGCTGCAATCCTCGATAGCCTTGGTGCAGGCGAGGGTGTTTTTGCCGTCGATGTTCATCGCGCAGGAACCGCAAACCCCTTCGCGGCAACTGCGGCGGAAGGTCAGCGAAGAATCCACATCGTTTTTAATGTGTATCAGTGCATCCAGAACCATCGGCCCGCATTTGCTAAGGTCGATGTCGTAGCTGTCAACGCGCGGATTTTCAGCGTCATCGGGGCTCCAGCGGTAAACGCGGAAGGTCTTGGGTTTTTTGGCGCCTTCGGGGGCGGCGTGCTTTTTGCCTTCCTTGACCTTGGAATTTTTGGGCAGGGCGAATTTGGCCATGAGCGTTGTCCTCGGGTGGTCGGTTTCTTAATAAACGCGGGCTTTGGGGGCGATGACTTCGACGTCGTTCGTCAGCGTGCGCAGATGTACGGGGCGGTAGCCGATATTGGTCTTGCCCTTTTCATCCACGGTGATGACCGTGTGCTTCATCCATTCCTTGTCGTCGCGGTTCGGGAAGTCTTCGTGCGCATGTGCGCCGCGCGACTCTTTGCGGTTTTCCGCCGAAACGATAGAGGCGACGGCCTGATACATCAGGTTATCCAGCTCGATAGTCTCCACAAGGTCGGAATTCCAGACCAGCGAGCGGTCGGTCACGCCGACATCGCCGCGGCCGGCGAAGATTTTTTCCATCTTGCCCATGCCTTCTTTCAGGCTGTCGGACGTGCGGAAAACCGCGCAGTGGTTCTGCATGGTTTTTTGCATGCCAAGGCGCATGTCTGCCGTGCGCGTGCCGCCTTTGGCGTGGCGCAGGCGGTCAAGACGTTCAAGCGCGATATGGCCGGCATCGGCGGGCAGGCGTTTGTGCGGCGCGCCCGGGGTGACGGTTTTCGCCGCCTGAATGGCCGCCGCGCGGCCAAAGACCACAAGGTCGAGCAGCGAGTTGGAGCCAAGGCGGTTCGCGCCGTGCACGGATACGCAGGCCGCTTCGCCCACGGCCATCAGGCCGGGCACGATACGGTCGGGGTCATCCTTGGACGGGTTGACGACTTCGGTATGCACGTTGGTCGGGATACCGCCCATGTTGTAGTGCACGGTCGGCAGTACGGGAATGGGCTCTTTGGTTACATCGACGCCTGCGAAAATTTTTGCAGTCTCCGCAATGCCGGGCAGGCGTTCGCGGATGATGGCGGGGTCGAGGTGTTCAAGGTGCAGGTGGATATGGTCGGCATGTTCGCCCACGCCGCGGCCTTCGCGGATTTCGACGGTCATGGAGCGGGATACAACATCGCGCGAGGCGAGGTCTTTGGCGCTCGGCGCGTAGCGTTCCATGAAACGCTCGCCCGCGCTGTTGGTCAGGTATCCGCCTTCGCCGCGCACGCCCTCGGTAATCAGGCAGCCCGCGCCGTAAATGCCGGTCGGGTGGAACTGGATGAATTCCATGTCCTGCAGCGGCAGGCCTGCGCGCAGCACCATCGCGTTGCCATCACCCGTGCAGGTATGGGCGGAGGTGCAGGAGAAATAGGCGCGGCCATAACCGCCCGTCGCCAGCACCACGCGGTGCGCGCGGAAACGGTGGATGGTGCC
>DDBY01000109.1 GCA_002334985.1 Micavibrio sp. UBA2020 | reverse complement strand
CGCATGGTTTATCCTTTGATGTTTTAAATAAATAATTTCTGTATCCGTCACACCGGCGAAAGCCAGTGTCCATATCGCATCATACACCAGCCGAGGGTTTTCTGGACACCGGCTTTCGCCGGTGTGACATTTGTTGTGGTGCTTGGCGAATACGAGGCTATCTAAATTAAATCCTCACACCCTTCGCCACCATCGCCTTGTCGATTTTGTTGTTATAGGCGGCGGCTGTGGGGGCGGGGAAGCCTTCGGGGGGCTGTATCATGTCCAGCGGGTCGAGGCGTTTGCCGTCGCCGCCTGCATAAACGGGCGCGCGCGCAATCGCGTTGGTCAGGCTGAAATTCACGATTTTCGCAAACTGGCTGAGGTTTTCATCATGCGTGATGTAATGCGGCAGTTCGTGATAGCTTTTGACGAAAGTCCACGAGGGGATAAGCGGGCGGATGCGTTCCTTCCACGTTTTGCCTTTGGCTTCGCGCCATTCCCATTTTTGCTTGGATACGGCGGCGGAGATAAAGGCGCTGGTCGCCGACAGTTTTTTGATATTCAGGTTGCGGGCAAAACGCGCGAACATGGTTTTGAGCGGCGTCCAGATACGGTTTTTGGCCAGAATGATTTTGTCGTTGCTGGCGACCAGATACACCGTAGTGAAGCGGTCTTTTTCCTTGGACGGACGCGACACGTTTCCGGCGGATACCAGCGCGACTTCGTGCAGCACGTCGCGGGCGGCGTCAGTCTTGTAGCCGAGTTTCTGCATCATCTGCAAACTGGCGTTATAACATTCCTGCGCGGTGATGGTGCCTGCGCTATAACCAAAAAGCGTGATGTTGCGCAGGTTGCGCTTCGCTTCCGCCTCCGGCAGCGGCGTGCCGGAGAGGTTGCCGTCGCCGTCGATTTTAAAATCGCGCGCGACCAGCGGCATGATAACGCCGAGCGCGAGGCTGTGCGCGGCGGCGCTGGCGCGGGATTGCGGCTGCATGTTATACGCCGCCATGTTGAACAGGTTGCCAAGGCTGGTATGCGACCAGGCGTAAAGGTCAACGTCCTGCGTATCGTGCGGGGCGGGGCGGTGGCCCATCATTTCTTCAAGCCGTTTCAGCCCGCCCGCAATAAATCCGGGCTGGCCGTCGGTGGTGAGGAAGCCGCTCAGGTAAATCACACTCGGCCGCGTGATGCGCAAATCCGTCAGGCTGACGTCGTGCAGCTGCGATGTGCCGTCCGCGCCGCGGGTGCGTTGCCAGAGTTTCGCCATGGGGAATCCTCGCCAAAAATATGGTTTTTTATTGAATGCGGCGCAGTGTAGGGGGCAGGTTTTTCAGGGTCAAGAGGCGTTATGCAAAAATCTTTTGCCATCGGGCGCCATTTATGCTAATTTTCTTACATGATGACAAAACGCGTTCAAAATCCTGCCGTTTATTATTTCTATTCCCCCCAAGGGAATTAACGCACGCGCACGCCCGTTTGCCGGGCATCCTCATACCCGTCAATTTAAACTATAATACCCCCTGTCAAGGCAGGGGCAGGCAGGCAAGCCATGAGCAATAACCGTATCGACCATATCCTCGCGCATTTCGACCGCACGTCGGACCAGTTCTTTTCCAAGGACGAATTCCGCGCCAAGCTGCGCTCGGGCAAAAAACTCCGCATCAAATACGGCGTGGATGTGACCGCGCCGACGCTGCATATCGGCCATGCCGTCAATTTGTGGATGATGCGCTACCTGCAATCGCTCGGGCATAAGGTGGTGTTCCTGATTGGCGATTTCACCACGCGCATCGGCGACCCTGACGGGCGGCTGGATACGCGCCCCGTCATTCCGCGCGCGGAAATTGACCGCAATGCCGAAGAATTCATCGCGCAGGCCAAGATGGTGCTGCGCTTCGACGACCCCGAGCTTCTTGAAATCCGCCGCAATTCCGAATGGTACGACAAGATGGGGATGGACGAGTTCCTGAAACTGACGTCCATGGTCACCCATGCGCGGCTGATTTCGCGCGACATGTTCCAGCTGCGCATCGACAGCGGGCGCGAAATCTACATGCATGAAATTCTGTACCCGGTGCTGCAGGGATACGATTCCGTGATGGTTGATTCCGATGTTACCATCATCGGCTCCGACCAGTTGTTTAATGAAATGATGGGGCGGTTTTTTCAGGAAAAATTCGACAAAAAACCGCAAACTATCATCACAACCAAAATCACGCAGGGTATCGACAACAAGCATAAACAGTCGAAAAGCATCGGCAACTACATCGGCCTTGCCCATAGCCCGCGCGACAAGTTCGGGCGTGTGATGAGCATTCCGGATGTCTTGATTGATGAATACTTCCGCGTCTATACCGACGTGCCGCTCGAAGAAATCGACCGCATGGCGGAGCAGCTTTCGCACAGCCCGAAAGAGTGCAAGATGAAGCTCGCCTACGCTATCGTCGGCCGCTACCACGGGCACGAGGCGGCAGTGGCGGAGCGCGACTGGTTCGAAAAAACCGTATCGAAAGGGCTGGTGCCCGACGATATTCCGACCCTGTCCATCGTCCAGCCGCGGCACGAGCTTCTGGACATCGTCGCGCAGGCGCGCCCCGGCAAGAGCAAGGGTGACAGCCGCCGCCTGATTAAACAGGGCGGCGTCGATATCAACGGCATCAAGCACACAGACCCCGATGCCGAGCTGATTTTCAAAACCAACGACGTTTTGAAAGTCGGCAAGCGCAACTGGTTCCGCATCGAAGTCGTCAAGCTGAACGAGCTTGAGACCGAAAAGCTGTGGATGCGCCCGATGCGCGTCGAAGACGTGGACCTTATCCAGAAATTCCTGCCGGATTGGGAAATCGTCAAATACCTGTCGCATCCGGGGCTTTCGCTCAAGGCCGCGGTGGATGTCGCGCGCGAGGTTTTCCGCCGCGTCATTTTGCAGCCCGAGCCGAAAGACGAATGGATTTGGAAAATCCAGCACAAGGACGAGCCGGAAAAAATCATCGGCGTCGCCCACCTGCGCCGCGATTCCGCGCGGGGCAGTGAAAACATCTGGCTGGACCCCGAATTCCGCACGCCCGAGCTGATGGAACAGGCGCTGCATGCCGTCAACGAACATGCTTTCAGCCAGCTGGGTTTCAGCGATGTGGTGTTCAAGAAGGCTTTCGCCCATGCCTCCGCGCCGCAGGATTTGGATGCCCTGCGCCGCCGGTTCATGAGCATGGATGCGACCTTCCGCAACCGCGACACGCCCGAAGGCATCTGGGGCTTTACCAAAGAAGAGTGGGAACGTCAGAAGGAATGGTTTCTGACCAACCGCCCCGAAGCGGCGCTGCAAACGCGTGCGGTCAACAAACGCCGTAAATCCGCAAGGCTGGATGCGCATCTGGACGCCATCGAGGATATTGTGGAGGACGCGCTGGAAGACCGCGCCGAAGACCGCGAAGATGCGGTGGAACAGAAAAAGCGCGAGCGTGACAATGCCTTTGCCATGAAGGCGGCGTCAGACAAGCATGCTGCGGAGCTGAAGCAGGAAGAACAGCGCCTTGCCGCCGAAACCAAAGCGGCGGAGCAAAAGGCCAAGGCGGAAGCGAAACCTGTCAAGCCGCCCAAGCCGCGCAAGCTGACCACGCATCCGTTCCTGATTGGCGGCACAAAACCGGTGCCGGGCAAGAAGTGATGGAAACGCCGCTGGAAACCGGACGGCTTTTGCTGCGGCGATTGCGCGCGGATGACCTTGATAGCTTCGCCGCCATGAATGCAGATGCTGCGGTCATGCGTTATTTCCGCAGCCCCCTGACACACGACGAAAGCGCGGCCTTCATGCAGCGCATCGATACGCATTTCGATACGCACGGTTTCGGCTTTTGGGCGGTTGAAGAAATTTCCAGCGGAAATCTGGTCGGCCTGACGGGGCTGGCGCGGGTGATGTTCGATGCACCCTTTGCCAATGATGCCCGCGCCCTTGGGGCGCCTTGCGTGGAAATCGGCTGGCGGTTTGTCGCCGGCGTCTGGGGCAGGGGCTACGCGCCCGAAGCCGCGCGCGCAGCGCTGGCGGCGGGGTTTGGCCGTTTCGGGCTGGATGAAATTGTGGCCTTTACCGTGCCGGACAATGCCCCGTCGCGGCGCGTGATGCAAAAACTCGGCATGACGCATAGTCCTGCGGATGATTTCGAACATCCGAACCTGCCAGAGGGGCACGCGCTGCGTCCGCATGTGCTCTACCGGCTCAAAGCGGCGGATTTTGCGGATTAGCTTTGACAGAATCGTTTTGAATGGGGTATTTTGATACCCGATTTCAACAGCCGGAAGCCGCCGCCATGCGACGACGACGCACAGTATTGCCCGCAAAGGGCGTTTGACCCTGCCGCTGTTTCATCTGCGGCGCCTGCGTAATTTATCCGGCATTGAAAACCACATGTATATCCAGACAGAGCGTTTGCTGCTGCGTCCGTTGAATTTGCAGGACGCGCCCGCGATACAAAAACATTTCCCGCATTGGGAAATCGTGCAGCATCTTTCCGCCAAAACCGTCAAATGGCCGTACCCGCCGGACGGTGCGCAAAAATTTTTGCAAAACATCGCGCTGCCCGCGATGGCGCGGGGCGATGACTGGTATTTCGGCATCACGCTGAAGGGTGATGCGGCGGGCGAAGTTATCGGCGTTGTGCACCTGCGCCGCGACACCGCGGCGGGCAACCGCGGCGTGTGGCTGGCATCGGGATTTCAGGGCAAGGGATATATGCAAGAAGCGGTAGGGGCCGTGAACGACCTTGCCTTCGGCACGCTCGGCTTTGACAAAATGGTCATCAAAAACGCGGCGGATAACGAAGCATCGCGCAGGCTGAAACAAAAAACAGCCGCGCGCCATGTGGCCACAGTGCCCGCCAGCCACTACATCGGCGGCAGCCCCGCGCAGGAGATATGGGAGCTGACGGCCGCAGACTGGCGCGCTTTTCGCACGGCGCAGGAGGCACTGGCGCGCTATTGCCGCCCGCAGGCCGCACCCGCGGCGCTTTGGACGCGGCGCAGCGCTACGGTGCAGGCTTTCGGGCATGCCGCAGGCAAACGCGGCAGCCGGAAGCTGCGCGGCATGCCGTGCCGCCCGTGCGCTGTGACGGCGCTGCGGCCGCTGCGCTTTGCCGCCGGGTAATCGCTTAAGGCATATCTGTCAGAATTTTCGAGCTGCCGCACATGTCCGGCACATCGGTGCTGTATTCGACCGTCACGGTATCACCGGCGCGGAAACTGTCCGGTTCTATCTGCTGGTGGAAGGTGCAAAAAGATTTTGCCTCCGGCATAAAAAATTGCACACGGGCAAAAAGCGGCGTGTCCGCCAGAACATCGGGGCTGTCGCTGCCGCTTTGGCTGACAAGCTGCGCGATGCGCCCGACGATGCGGCGTTTGCGTGCGTCATCATGCGGCACGTCCATGCCGGGCAGGGTCATATTTGTGGGCGCGGCGGCGGGCGGCGGTGAAAACGGCGTTTCCGCCATGCCGGTATCCGCATCCGATACTTTTTCAATCATCCGGTCAAGCCCGCGGAAAAACTGGTGCGCGGCAATGCCAAGCCCTGTCACCACCAGCATGATGACCACCAGCCCGATGTTGAGCACCTTGCGCTCGTAGGCTTTGCGCTCCTTCGCGCTCAGCGACGGTTTATCGTAGGGCGAGGCATCATCGAACCCGTCGCGGCGGGACGGGGGCACGGGCGCGGGCGTTTGGGGCGGGGCGTCTTTGGGCGGTGTGTCGGTCATGGGGGTGCTGCGGCTCTGGTCGTTATCGGTGCGGGGGTGGGCGGGAACCCAAGGTTAATTATCCCGCGCGCGCCGCCGAAAAGCAAAGCCCACGGGACGGCGGCGGCCGGATATGTGCTGCAGGCGGGTGTGTGCAGGGCTTGGGCGCGGGGCGCGGCATATCCCCATGATTATATTATGAAAAAATTAAAACCCTGTTTTTTCCAGATTTTTCAAAGACAGCCGTTCAAAAGTTAACGAAGATTTAACTTGCCGAATTTCATAAGTTATGAAATTCGGCAAGTTAAATC
>DDBY01000056.1 GCA_002334985.1 Micavibrio sp. UBA2020 | reverse complement strand
GGGTTGTCGATAAGCGTGGCGCCATCGGGGATGCGCGCCATGCGCAGGCGCGCGTCGTTCAGCTCCACCCCACGTTCGTCGTAATAGGCCTGCAAAATGGCGCGGGCGTCAGGGCGGACATCGATAGGCGCGCCGAAAGCGGCGGCGACACAATCCGCCGTGATGTCGTCATGCGTAGGGCCGATGCCGCCGGTGGTGAGGACATAGGTATAAGCTTCGCGCTGGGCATTGACCGCGCTGATAATCGCGGCGGGGATGTCGGCCACGACGCGCACTTCCATCACGCGCACGCCGCGCTGGCTCAGGTGCTTGCCGATATAGGCGATATTGGCGTCCTGCGTGCTGCCCGACAGGATTTCGTTGCCAATGACCAAGATGGCGGCGGTGGGGGATTGCGGCTGGGACATGCGGGCTATTCCTTGCATTTTCAGGGGCATTTTAACGGCTTTGCGCGGCAAGATACCAGTTTTGGCGGCTTTTCGCTTGTTTTTTGGCCGGATTGCCGCCATTTTACAGGCTGAAGAGCCGATAGGAAGAGAGATTGATTTGACATATCAAGAAGAAGCCCTGGAGATTGAAACCGGAATTCCGCTGCACGATGCCGCGGCCTTCGAAGGCATGCGCAAGGCGGGCCGTTTCGCGGCCGAAGTTCTGGATTACATCACCGACTACGTCAAGCCCGACGTGACCACGGGCGAAATTGACCGGCTTATCCATCAATATATCCTCGACCACGGCGCGGTTTCCGCGACGGTCGGGTATAAGGGCTATCAGCACGCATCGTGCATTTCCATCAACCACGTCGTGTGCCACGGCATTCCGGGCGATAAAAAACTGGTCGATGGCGATATTTTGAATATCGACGTCACGGTGATTATCGACGGCTGGTTCGGCGATACAAGCCGCATGTACTACGCCGGCGAAAACGTGCCGGTGAAGGCGCGTTTGCTGGTCGATGCGACGTACGAGGCGATGATGCGCGGCATTCAGGCCGTGAAGCCCGGCGCAACGCTGGGCGATGTCGGCCATGCCATTCAGTCCTACGCCGAAGCGCAGCGTTTTTCCGTTGTGCGCGATTTCTGCGGTCACGGGCTTGGCCGCGTGTTTCATGCGCCGCCGTCGGTTTTGCATTTCGGCCGCGCGGGTACGGGCACTGTTTTGCAGCCCGGCATGTTTTTCACCATCGAGCCGATGATTAACGCTGGCACCTGGCAGACCAAAATTCTGTCCGACGGCTGGACGGCGGTGACCAAAGACCGCAGCCTGTCGGCGCAGTTCGAACACAGTCTTGCCGTGACCGAAACGGGGTTTGAAATTTTCACCCTCTCGCCCAAAGGTTTCACAAAACCGCCCTATGGCTGAGCGCAGGCAAAAACCTCCCGCCGATAAAGAAACGCCGCATCATACCGGCCACCGCGAGCGTTTGCGCGGCCGTTTTATAAAATCCGGCGCGGGCGCGTTTGAAGACTACGAACTTCTGGAACTGGTTTTATTTTCCGTCATTCCGCGCCGCGATGTGAAGCCGCTGGCGAAAAAACTGCTGGCAGAATTCGGCGGGCTTGCGGGCGTGATGGGCGCATCGCTGGCGGATTTGCAGGCGGTGAAGGGGCTTGGCGAAAACGCCGCGGTGTTCGTCAAGGCCATACATGCGCTGACGCAGCGCGTGCTGGTGGCGGATGTGCAGCAAAAACCTGTGCTGAGTTCGTGGCAAAAACTGATTGATTATTGCCACGTCGCCATGGCGCATGAAAAGCGCGAACATTTCCGCGTATTGTTCCTGAACCGCAAAAACGAATTGATGGCCGACGAAGTGCAGCAAATCGGCACAGTGGACCATGCGCCGGTTTACCCGCGCGAAATCGTGCGCCGCGCGCTGGAAATTGGCGCGACGGCGCTTATTCTTGTGCATAACCATCCGTCCGGCGACCCGACACCGTCGGATAGTGACATTACAATGACCGAAGAAATCATCCGCGCCGCCCGCGCGCTGGATATTCTGGTGCACGACCATCTGATTATTTCACGCAGCGGCCATGCCAGTTTGAAATCCATGGGGCTTTTGCATTTTTCGATTTGACCGCCCAAGGCGGCGCGCCTGCGCGGCGTCCTATACGGGAACGGTTTTTTTAAAGGGAGTTTTTATGATAAAGCGCCAGATGTTTGCCGCCACAGCCGCCGCCGTATTTTTGTTTTTTGCGCCTGCCGCCGCGCATGCGCTCAGCTGCGCGCCGCCGCAGCATACAAAACACAGCGTCGATAACGCCGCCGCGATTTTCGAAGGCGTGGTCGTGGGCGACCGCCGCGCCGATGCCAATATCAAACCGGGCGATGCGGCGGCGCTGGATAAAACCGTCAGTTTCAGCTTTCTGGTCAGCCGCGCGTGGAAAGGCGTGACGGATGGCGAAGCCGTGGTCGTGCGCCGCAATGTGTATTGGGGCGACGGGTTTCAGATGGGCGGCACCTATCTGGTCTTTGCGGAGCGGCGGGATGCCGACGGCGTGCTGGTCGCAGGGCTTTGCGGCCTTACCGGCGGGCTTGAATATGCCGGCGAAACCCGCAAGTTTTTGGCGGAAACGCTGGGCGCGGCCGCCGAACCGCCCGCGCCTGTGGTGCCCCCGCACGGCGGCGCTGCCGATTAAGCTATTGATTTAATATATTGATTTCTTGGCTCAAAGAAATTACCAAGGATAGGACGATATACGTCGTCCAACAGGCAGGACAAAAGGCAGGGCACATGCAGCAGGATGACCATTCATTGGTCAAAAGCGCGCAGGCGGGCGACCGTCAAGCCTTTGCCATGCTTGTGGAGAGGCATTACAAGTCGATGTTCAAAATCGCCTGGCAATGGTGCGGCAACCGCGAAGATGCCGAAGATATCGCGCAGGACAGCGCCATTAAAATCGCGCAGAACATCCGCAGCTTTTCGTTCGATGCCGCCTTCACCACATGGATGTACCGCATCGTCATCAATGCGGCGAAGGATTATTACAAGGCGAAAAACCGCCGCGGCGGGCGTGAAATGCCGCTGTTCGAAGACATGGAATATGTGTCAAACGCGCCCGACCCCGAACGCCAGATGCAGGACAAGGATGTGCTGCGCATTATCCACGCACTGCCCGAAGCCTTGCGCGAAACCGTCGTGCTGGTCTGCTGGCAGGGGATGAGCCATAAGGAAGCGGGGCAGATACTCGATTGCCCCGAAGGCACGATTTCATGGCGCGTATCCGAAGCGCGCAAGAAAATTGCCGCCGAACTGGACCTGAAACACAAGGGGAAACGCCATGGATGACAGGAAGCTGGATGCGCTGCTGTCGAACCTGACAGCGCCCGAACCGTCAAAAGACGCGCAGAATCAAGCGCTTGAACGCGCCATGGCTGCTTTTGACGAAAAAATCTCAAAAACTGTCCAAGGAAACGAAGCGGCGAAACGTCCGATGGGTATCAGCAACGCACTGAACCACATCGGGAGAAAACTCATGCAAAAACGTTTCGTCTTTTCGGGCACCACGGGTGCCGTCGCCACCTGCGCCCTCGTCGCCGTCCTCGGCATGCCGTTCTTTTATCAACAAATCTCCGGCATCCTCGGGGATAAGGTCTCGGAGGATGGCAAGGCGCGTACGAATATAAGCGGCGTGGCGTCTATACGGTCAGATGCCCCTGCGCAGGGGCAGGCGACGCAAGAGTCCTTCGCGGGTGCGGATGCGGACATGGTGGCGCGCATAGAAGGTGCCAAGGGCGAGAAATCTGCGAAAACGGGCAATAGCTTCATTCCCGTGCCGATTGACGCTGGCTCTTCGAACGAAATCGGCGCTGTGCAAGCGCCCAAGCAGGTCGCGGAAGACCCCTTGGCGGCATGGCGTCAACCCGCGCCGCAGCGCACTGCCGCTGACAAAAAAGACGCAGGCACCGCCGCGGGTGCGGTGATGTCGGCAGAGCCTTCGGTCAGCAATATGGCCATGCCCGCGCCGCGCGCCAAGGAAGAAGCGAAGAAAATGCGCGCCGATACCAATATGCGCAGGGAGCTTGTGGCGCCCACATCGCCGTCTGCCGCCGTGCCCGGTTTTGTCGCGCCTGTGCCCGCAGAAGCCGAAATGATGATTGCGCCCGCGCAGCCGCCGATTGCGGATATCGTGCAGCCGCAATATCAGGACGTCGGCCGTGACCAGTTCCGCGCGTTTGAAGAAAACAGCATCAAGAATGTGGCGGCGGAGCCTGTATCGACTTTCTCCATCGACGTCGATACCTCGTCCTACAGTTTCGTGCGCCGTGCGCTGAACAACGGCTATCTGCCGCAGAAAAACGCCATCCGTATCGAAGAGATGATTAACTACTTCGATTATGATTACGCGGTGCCGGAGCAGGGCGGCCATCCGTTCCAGCCCACCGTGGCGGTCTATGACAGCCCGTGGCGCAGCGGCAACAAGCTGGTGCATATCGGCGTCAAAGGCTATCAGGTGCAGGAAAAGCCCAAATCGAACCTTGTGTTCCTGATTGATACGTCCGGCTCTATGCACAGCAGTGACAAACTGCCGCTTTTGGTCAATTCGTTCAAAATGCTGCTCGATACCCTTTCGCCCGACGATACCATCGGCATCGTCACCTACGCGGGCTCGAGCGGTGTGGCGCTGCAGCCGACCAAGGTTGCCGACAAGTATAAAATCATGGCCGCGCTTGACAGTCTGCAATCGGGCGGCAGCACGGCGGGGGCGGAGGGTATCCGTCAGGCCTATCAGCTGGCAGAACAAAATTTTGCCAAAGACGGCAATAACCGCATCATCCTGGCGACGGATGGCGATTTCAACGTCGGCATCACCAATCAGGACGAACTGAAAGGCTTTGTGGAGCGCAAGCGCAAGGCGGGCGTGTTCCTCTCCGTCCTCGGCTTCGGTCAGGGCAACTACAACGACAGCCTGATGCAGACATTGGCGCAAAACGGCAACGGCAATGCCGCCTATATCGACAGCCTGAACGAAGCGCGCAAGGTTCTGGTGGATGAAGGCTCCTCCATGCTCTTCACCATCGCCAAGGACGTCAAGCTGCAGGTGGAGTTTAACCCGCAGACCGTGCAGGAATACCGCCTTGTCGGCTATGAAACCCGCGCCCTGAACCGCGAGGATTTCAACAACGACAAAGTCGATGCGGGTGATATTGGCGCAGGCCATACCGTGACGGCCATCTATGAAATCACGCCGGTCGGTGCAACGCCTGTGGTCGATGACCTGCGCTATCAAAAGCCCGCGCCCAAGGTGATTGAAGACAAAGCGCCGGAAGCGGCGGAGAGCGAGAAGACGGCGAGCGACGAATACGCCTTCCTCAAAATCCGCTACAAAAAACCGGATAGCGATACCAGCACGCTGATGACGCGCGCGATTACCAAGGCGGATGAAAAACCCTTCGCGGCGCTCAGCGACGACATCCGCTTCGCTAATGCGGTGGCGTCCTTCGCCCAGATACTCAAGGGCAGCAAGTTCGTGGATGCGGACTATGATACCGTCATCGAAGTGGCGAATCAGGCCCGCGGCAAGGATGAATTCGGCTAC
>DDBY01000223.1 GCA_002334985.1 Micavibrio sp. UBA2020 | reverse complement strand
GCGATTAAAATGTCCACGGCCAGCTTCTGCCAGCATTTCGGCTCGCGCATCGACAGCGCGCTGAAAATGGACCAGGCAAAACTGCGCCAATGGGCAGCTCAGCCCTGGCCCAACAGCCCGACCACGCGCCCCAGCTGCGGCAAAGTCGCCCAGCGCTAATCGCGCAGACGAATAAAACAAAACGGCGGAGTGGTTACTCCGCCGTTTTGTTTTTTATTGTGATGGTGTGTCAATTCATTTGCATTTGTAAGGCGGTGCAAACTCTCTGAATATGCTCGGCCAAAAAAAAACCATTTCGTGAGGTGCTCCGCTGTAGTTTACGGAAGCGTCGCACAAGTCCCCGCCACCTTTGCATAGGCAGATTGGGCGGTGAAACGCAACTCCGTAGCCCCAGATGGCTAGTGAGTATGATAATAAATAAAAGTAAGAAAAGATAAGGATACAAATAGTTTGGAAAGTTATTTTTAAAGCCCTCTTTTTTATTTTCAGTAGGAGCGCATAGGTGCCACCGTATAGGGCAATGTGCTTGGCGTAAAAAAGAACGGTTTCAGAAAAAAACGATGCCTTTAATCCGGAGTAGTTGCTTGACATCAATATGCCGCGGCTGCGCAGTGTAAATTCGATGAGGCCGGCAAGTGCTGCGCAAATAATGAATGTACCTGCGGCGAAATGTAGATGATATTTTCGCAGTTCTTTTTTGTAAAAGCTACAGGCCGTATAAATCAGAACACTGAGTAAAACGACTGTTGCCCAGACAAGGGATAATAGTGGCACGGTGCTTGTCTCCTTTTACTCCGCCGTTTTGTTTTTGGCGGGTGTTTTGGTTTTTGCGGGTTTGGGGTTTTTACCGTCTTGCGCGTCGCCGTCTTCGCGCGTGCGGCTCCAGTCCATCAGCAGGGCATAGGCGAGGGCGAGCAGCGTCGGGCCGATGAAAATGCCGATGAAACCAAAAGCCAGAACACCGCCGATAACCCCCATCAGGACAAGCACAAAGGGCAGGTTGCCGCGCAGGCTGATGAAAAACGGCCTGAGCACGTTGTCGATGGTGCTGATGGCGAGTAATCCCCAAAGCCCGACGAATACCGCGCGCCATATTTCGCCTTCGCTGTAAAGCCACAGTGCGACGGGTGCCCAGATAAACGGCGGGCCATTCGGGACGAAGGACAAAAAGAACGTCATAAGGCCGAGGAACGATGCGCCCGGCACATCCGCCATCCAAAATCCAAGCGCGGCGAGCATCCCCTGCGCAAGGGCAGTACCGAGCATGCCATAGACCACGCCAATCAGCGTATTCTTGCTGACATCCAGCAGCCGCTGGCCATAGGGGCCGCCGAAGCGGTGGATAAGGTTGCGCGCCCGCACCGATACCCGCGCCCCGTGCAGAAAAAAGAAATAGGCAATCATGACACCGATGGTGAGGTCGAAAAGCCCGCGCGCGATGCTGCCGCCAAGGGCGATGAGCCCCTTGGTCATCTGGCTGCTGTATTCTTCGGCGACGGCTTGCAGGCTTTCCTTGTCGGCGGTCGCTTCGCGCCAGTAGGTGGCCATGGTTTCGCCTGCGTAGGGAATTTTCGCGATGTCATCGGCGAGTTTGGAGAGGTCTTGCTGGAGAGATTTTTGCGCAATCTCCGATATCTTGCCGAAATTCTCCGCGCTGCTGGTGCCGATAATCACAAGGGGCACGATAAAGCAAAGCGCCAGCGCAACGGTCATTAAAAACGCAGCATGCGCCGTGCGCCCGCCCAGCCTCTGGTTCAGCCACATAAAGGCTGGCCACGCCGAGAGCGACAAAATGGTTGCCAGCAAAATCGCAGGGAAGAAAGGGGTCAGGATAATCAGGCAACCGATTAAAATCAGCGCCACGGCCGAAATACCGGCTATCAGCTGGTAGAGCTGGTGCTTGTTGACCTTGTCGATTTTCAGCATAAGGGCGCCCCTGTTCAAAAAACTCCTGAATAATAACATAGTGATAGGGGCTTCCCATCCTCTTTTTGCTTGTCTATACTTCGCCCATTCCGATTTTTATTCCACACATCTGCCACGGCCTTCCGGGGGATTTTCCATGTATATGCGTATTTTGATGGTCATCACGCTTTTGCTGTCGTTTGCCGCACCTGTTTATGCGGAGGCTGCGCCCGCCGCTGCCGCTTATGTGGCTGCGCCCGCGCTGACCATCGACCAGAAAATCGACAAAGCCGTGCAGCCGATTGCCGACAAGGCCATCGGTTTCATGTTCTATCCCGTGACCATCGCGGGGCAGGATGTGCCGATGATTATCATCTGGCTGATGTCCATCGGCGTTTTCACGTCTTTCTATTTCGGCTTTGCGAATTTCCGCCTGTTCCGCCTGTCGTGCCAGCTTTTGGGTGGCAAGCATCAATCGGCGGAGCGTGAAGGCCAGATTTCCAACTGGCAGGCGCTTTCGACCAGTCTTTCGGCCACGGTCGGCCTTGGCAACATCGCGGGTGTTGCTGTCGCCGTATCCATGGGCGGGCCTGGCGCGACGGTCTGGATGATTTTGATGGGCTTTTTGGGTATGAACACCAAGTTCACCGAATGCGCGCTCGGCGTTAAATACCGCCACATCGCCGAAGATGGCGAGGTTTCGGGCGGGCCCATGTATTATATTTCCCGCGGCTTCGGCGCGCGCGGGCTGCCGCGCCTTGGCAAGCTGCTCGCGTTTATTTTCGCGCTTTGCTGCATTGGCGGCGCGGTGGGCGGGGGCAATATGTTCCAGTCCAACCAGACATACCAGATGTTTATGCGCGTCGCGGGCGAGGGCAGCTATTTCGCCGACAAAGGCTGGCTGTTCGGCCTTGTGCTTTCTGTCATGGTCGGCGCGGCGATTATCGGCGGCATCAAAAGTATTGCGCGGGTATCTGAAAAAATCTTTCCGACCATGGCAACGCTTTATGTGCTGATTTGCCTGATTGTGATTATCGGCAATTATCAGGCCATTCCCGCGGCGGTGGGCGACATCGTGCGCGGCGCTTTCGCGCCGGATGCGGCGGTGGGCGGCCTTTTGGGCGCGATGGTGGCGGGTGTGCGCCGTGCGGTGTTTTCGAATGAATCCGGCATCGG
>DDBY01000209.1 GCA_002334985.1 Micavibrio sp. UBA2020 | reverse complement strand
GGGGGGGGGGGGGGGGGGGAAATAAAAAAAAAAAAAAAAAAAAAAAAAAAAAAAAAAAAAATCATGGTCTGTGCTTTGTATTTCAAACCCCACATTGTACAGGAAAACCGACCAGCTATATCCGGTGGGAATATTGAACGAGCCGCAAATGCGTTTAGGCGATAGGTCATGACCGCAGCCTTCGCCTGCCGGGTTGTACATGAAAACAAGTTTTTCTTCGCCGTTTTGCAAACTTAGGCGGGCGCCAGGTATATTTGACGGCCAATATCTTCCAAGCACAGAACTCGCATTTTTAAATCCTGTAATCGTAAAATCAGCCTGACAATTATTCTGAATGGTAACTTTGGGGGCGATGCGTTCGTATCCAGCCTGCGTATCTTTTTCTTTGGTAACGGACACATCTACGCATGCTGGGATATTCTTTGTTATGGCCACACCCCCCAAATTTGCCAACTGAACAACATCGTCGCTTTGCGCGTCAGCGCCACGCGGCGGTAAAAAAAGTAATAAAGAAAAAAGAAGAGAGAGAAAAAATCTCATGTCAAAACCTCAGTAATTATTTTTTGATGCGACGAAAAATATTCCCAAATAACGTATAATAAAAAACGCCCCCGTCAAATAAATGATAGGGGCGTTTTTTTTAGACGTCAGGCCAAACGATTAGCCGCCGTTTTTCGGGGCGTCGGTTTTGGGCGCGGCGTTTTTCGGTGCATCGCCTTTGGGCGCATCGGCCTTGATTTCGTCGATTTTGGTTTTGACGTCTTTCGCGAATTTGGAGGCGGCTTCTTCAGCCTGGCCCAGCAACTCTTCGCCTTTTACAGCGGCGTTTGCGAAAGCGTCAGCGGCTTTTTTCTTGCCGTCTTCGAATTTCTTTTTCCAATCGAATGCCATGTGTTTTCTCCTCTATGTATTCATTAATGTATGTGGGGCTGGCCATGAGTCTTAGCACAGGCTGCCGCGCCGCGTCAAAATATTATGTCCATACATATTTTTGCTTTTGAAAACAGGGCATTTTCCGGCGCGTGTTCAACGCCCGGGCCGTTTGGGGGCGGGGAGGCGGGGCACCGGAATATCGCGTGCCGCCGTTGTCGCCGCGCGGTTGAAGGCGGCGGTTTGCGCGTCATGCGCGGCCTTCAGCATCGGCAGCAGCGTATCGCGCTGAAGCCGCGCCGCCATGGCAAGCAGCTTGTCCGTCACGCGTGCCCCCGCATCCAAAAGCAGCCGCGCGTTATCTGCCTTGCCCGCCGCAACCGCGCAGGTCAGCGCATCGTTGCCGCCCTTGTTGCGCAAGGTGACGTCGGGTTTCGCATCTAAAACGAGTTTTAAAATATCGCTCCCGCCCGTGGCGGCAATAATCAGCGGCGTATTGCCTGCGTCGTTCGGCTGGTCGGGGTCGGCGGCGCGGTAAAGCATTTCGCGGGTGAAATCTTTCAGCTGCATGCGCACCGCGTGGTGCAGGGCGGTGTCGCCGCGCGCATCCGCGACCTCGAAACTCGCGCCGTTTTTAATCAACCACAGCGCATCTTCCATGTCGGGGAACTGTTTGCGCAGCGCGGCCAGCAGTTCATGCCCGTAGGTGCGCGCCTCCGCGCTATGCACGCGTGCGCCAGCCTGATTGAATGTCGGTTTCGGGTCAGACATTGCAAAGCCGCCAAAGGGGTTATCGGTTGTATGAACGGCCTTCAGGGTAGGGCGGGGCGCAGGCTTCGTCAACTGCCGCGCGTGCGGCTGCGGAAAAGCCTTTTTAAATCAAACTATCAAGGCCTTTTTGAAACGGCTCTTTGGCGTCGTAATCGACGCGGACAAGGTGCAGGCCGCTTGCAGGCGCCATCGGGCCTGCCTTGGTGCGGTCGCGCGCCTCCAGCACGGCCTTCACATCATCCGGCTGCCATTTGCCTTCGCCCACCATGGCCAGCGTGCCGGCGAAATTGCGGATTTGATGATGCAGGAAAGAGCGTGCCTCCGCCCACATCGTCAAATGGCGGCCGTGCATGGGGCTGGTTTTGTCTTCGATAATTTCCAGCCGCGCCAGCGTGCGCACGGGCGATTTCGCCTGACATTCGGCGGCGCGGAAACTGGTGAAATCATGGGTGCCGATAAGATGCTTTGCCGCCTTGTTCATCGCATCCAAATCAAGGTCGCGGCTGTGGTGCCAGAACTGCGCGCCGCCCATCGCGGGGCTGGCGCGCCGGTTGCACAAAATGCGGTAGGCATAAACGCGCCATGTCGCGCTGAAGCGGGCGTGGAATTCATCAGATACAGGCTCTGCCGATACAATCGACACGGGCAGCGGGCGCAGGTGGAAATTGATGGCGTCGCGCACGGTTTTTTCGTCCGTTTCACGCGCAAGGTCGATATGCGCGACCTGACCAAGGGCATGCACGCCCGCGTCGGTGCGCCCTGCGACATGCACGGTGACGTTTTCGCCGCAAAATCTTTCAATCGCGCGCTCGATACTGCCTTGCACGGTTGTGATGCCGCCGTCCTGCCGCTGCCATCCGGCAAAGGGGGTGCCGTCGTATTCGACGGTCAGTTTCCAGCGCTGCGTTTTGGGGGCGCGGGCGGGTGGTTGCACGGCGGGCAGACCGCCGTGGGCGGTGTCTTGTGCTGCCTGTGTATCTTGCGCGGGGGCGGGGGCGTCTGCGGCAATTTCGACGGCTTCGGCGTCGATAACGGGGGGCTTTTGTTCGCTCATCCCAATACCTCCCCGATATTCACATGCCCGCCGTTCATGTATGAAACGCCGTCCATGGCTTTGCGGTTTTCGGGCTGCACCGATGTCAGGCGCAAACTGCCTGCGCCGCAGGCGATGACCAGATGGCGGTCGATAATCTCCCCCGCCTTGCCCTGCGTGCCGTCCGTCTTTTCAATCTGCGCGGCCAGAATTTTAAGCCGCAAGCCCGCATGCAGCGTCCATACCCCCGGCCAGCCGGAAAGGGCGCGCATTTGCCTCTCGATATGCTGCGCGCTTTGCGTCCAGTCGATTTTGCCGTCGTCCTTGCTCAGCATGTGGGCGTAGGTGACGCCTTCTTCGCTTTGCGCGGCGGCGTCCAGTGTTGTCAGTTTCGCCAGCGTATCGACAATCAAGCTTGCTCCCTGCGCGGCCAGCGCATCGTGCAGGCTCTGCGCTGTCGTTTGCGCCGTGATGGGCACTGCGCCGCGCATCAGGACGGGGCCGGTATCAAGACCGGCTTCCATCTGCATGATGCAAACGCCGCTTTGCGTATCGCCCGCCATAATCGCGCGCTGGATGGGCGCTGCGCCGCGCCAGCGCGGCAAAAGCGAGGCATGGATATTGATGCAGCCATGTTTCGGCGCATCCAGAACGTCCTGCGGCAGGATAAGCCCATAGGCCGCAACCACCGCAACATCGGCATTCAGCGCCGTGAAATCCGCGCGCGCGGCGGCGTCTTTTTTAAGGCTGAGCGGATGGCGCACGGGCAGCCCCAGTTCTTCCGCCCGTTTATGCACGGGTGATGGCTGCAATTTATGCCCGCGGCCCGCGGGGCGGGGCGGCTGCGAATAAACGCAAACAATGTCATGCCCCGCGGCATGCAGCGCATCCAGCGCCGCCACGGCAAAATCCGGCGTGCCCATAAAGATGATTTTCATGCGAAGGCCTTTCGCGCGGGGGCGGCAAGAATGCCCGCGCGGGTTTTATGCACGCGGCGCAGGTGGCCGTGGAAAAAGCCTTGCGTTTCGATGCCGTCCAGCGGCATCCATTTCAGGCCGGTGCTTTCGTGCGATACGCTAAGGGGCACGTCGTCGTCGGCTTCAAACGCGAAGCAGACGTCAAAATGGACATGCGTCGGCTCGATGCCCCAGTCCTTTTGGCGGGCGGGAACGTGGCCGGAATTAAGGTCGAAAATGCCGCCATCCAGCAGCGGGCGCAGATGCGCGGCTGTCAAACCGGCTTCTTCTTCCGCTTCGCGCAGGGCGGCCGCGAAAACATCGGGGTTGCCGTCGCAATGCCCGCCGGGCGCCATCCAGAATTTATTGAGACCATGTTCGACCAGCACGGCAGCATCGCGCGCGCGGTTGACTATCCACGCGTCGGCGACGACATGGGCGGTCAGGTTGTCGCGGCCATAAGGGTTGGGCGATTGCGCCAGAAACTGGCGCAGCTGGGCGCAGACGGCGGCTTCGCCTTCGTCCTGCGGTGTGAATTTATCCAGCAGGGCGTCCAGCATGGGCGTTACGCCGCCTTTTGCTGCTTGCCGTAAGCGTCGAGCGCAAGGCGGGCGAGCGGCACGGTATTGGCCGCCGTGATGTCCTTGAGCGGCATCCAGACGCAGCCGCTGCTGTTGCTGTTCTTCTCGATAAAGCCGATGGGGTTGCCCGACACCGTCGCCACATAAATGGCGGCGAGGTGGCGCATGGTCATCGGCTCGTCGTTGGTTTCGATGAAGGGGAACAGCGCGCTGAACGCGCCCAGCTGCCAGCTGTCGGTGACATAGCAGCCGGTTTCTTCGAACACTTCGCGCACCAGCGTTTCGTGCAGGTGCTCGTGCGGCTCGGGCGAGCCGCCGGGCAGGTCGTGCAAGCCCTTGTAGCAGCCGAGCACTTTTTTGATAAGCAGGATGCTGTCTTTGGCTTCGTTGAAAATCAGCGCATAGACGCCGAAATGCGACGTGTATTTGGGGGCGGTGGATGTCATGGCAATATATAGCTTTCCTTGATGTCGTCGGCGTTTTCGCGCGCCCATTTCTTCAGCTTGCGCAACAGCATGTCGCGCTTGAGCGTGGAGAGATGGTCAACAAACAAAACGCCGTCGAGGTGGTCGATTTCATGCTGCACGCAGGTGGCGAGAAGCCCGTCGGCCTCCATCTCCTGCGCCTGCCCGTTCTCGTCGAGGAATTTGACGCGCACTTTTTCAGGGCGCTCAACCTCGGCATACTGGCCGGGGATGGACAGGCACCCCTCTTCGTAGGTGTTCAGCTCGTCCGACGTCCAGACGATTTCGGGGTTAATAACGGCGATGGGTTTGCCGGGGGCGAGGGGCGCGGGCGCGGCTTCTGCATCATCCCCTTCGGCGGTGTCGCCCGTTTGCTCCACATCCATCACCAGAATGCGCAGCGACTGGCCGACCTGCGGTGCGGCAAGGCCGATACCGCGCGTGGCGTACATGGTTTCGAACATGTCCTTGATAAGCGCACGAATATCGTCGGTGACCGCGGCGACAGGCGCGGCGGGTTTTTTCAGCACCGGATGCGGCGCAACGTAAATGGGCAATACGGCCATGATTTCTATCCTTTTATTCCTGCCATTTACTTAAAGCCAAAGCGGGGAAAGGTCAAGCGCGGCAGGGCCGTTTAACGGGCTTGTGCGCAGGCGCTGTCCGTATCACCTTTTTTCGATTTTGCGCGGCCCCGCGGCGGTGTCTTCGTCCTGTTCGGGGGCGACAAGCTCCGGCGCGGTCAAGGCGCGGGGGGATTGTTCTATGACGTTAATGTCGGGCAAGTCGCCGTCGCTGCCGATGCCTTGCAGGTTCTGGAACTTGCGCGCGCCCGGCAAGACGTTGCGCTCGAGCGAGCCCACGGCATCGTTATAGCTGCCAATCGCGCCCGAAAGACCCTTGCCGATTTTCTGCATGTGGCTGCCGAAAGTGCCAAGGCGTTTGTAAAGGTCGCGGCCGAGGTCGGAAATTTCCTGCGCGTTCTGCGCCAGTTTTTCCTGCCGCCAGCCGTATGCAACGGCCTTCAGCAGCGAAATCAGCGTGGTCGGCGATGCGGGGATAACCTTCTGGTCAACGCCCGCCTCCAGCAGCGCGGGGTCGCGCTCGAGCGCCGCGCTCAGGTAGCTTTCGCTCGGCAGGAACATGACCACGAATTCGGGGCTTTCGAATTTCTCGAAATACGATTTTTTGCCCAGCTCCTTGATGCGGGTGCCGACGTGGCGTGCATGGCGGTCGAGGGCGTCGCGGCGCTCCGCCTCGCTCGCGCCGTCTTTCAGCGCATCCATATAGGCGTCAATCGGCGCCTTTGAATCAATCACAATACATTTGCCGCCCGGCAGCTTGATGACAACATCGGGGCGCTGGTCATCGACGCTGACCTGCTGTTCGTAATGCACACCCTCGACCATGCCGGCCATTTCCAGCGTGCGTTTCAGCTGCAATTCGCCCCATTGCCCGCGGGTGGAGGGGGAGCGCAGCGCCTGCACCAGCGAAGATGTCTCGCTGCGCAGTTTTTCCTGGTCCGCTTTCATGCCGGCCAGATGCTGGCGCAGCTCGCCATAAGCGCCCTGACGTTCTTTTTCGAGCAGGGCGATTTTTTCGTCCATCTGCTTGAGCGTCGCTTCGACCGGCGTGACGACCTGTTTGATGTCCGTTTGCGCCGCGGTTTGCAGCTGGCCGAATTTTTCCTGCGCAAGGGCGAGGAAATTGTCGCGGCTTGCGTTCAGCGCTTCAAGGCTCACGGCTTTGAAATCCGCAGCCATCTGCTGCTTGGCCTGTTCAATCAGCGCCTTTTGTTCGGCAAGGTTTTTGATGTCGCTTTCAAGGCGCGCGTTTTGCTGCAAAAGCTGCTGCAGCTGCTGTTCCATCTCTTCGGTTTTTTGCGCCAGATGGTTTTGCAAATCGCCGCCGCCGCGCCGCGCGAGCATGAAGCCAAGCGCAAAGCCGAGCAAAAGCCCCGCCGCCACACCCGCCAGCACATACATAAGGGCATTGGCGTCGAGCAGCATGCGAAAGCTCCGGAATCAGGGGAAAACAGGGGGGGTGAATCGGATGGCGAATT
>DDBY01000113.1 GCA_002334985.1 Micavibrio sp. UBA2020 | reverse complement strand
GCAGGTGACATGGCCGAAGCCGCCGGCGCTTTTGCCGTTTTCAACGTCATAAACGATATTGTCGTTTTTATCGGCGCTGACGCCCGCGGGGACGTAGTCAAGCTTCAGGCCGTGGCGCGCGCGCCAGGCGATGTTGTGGTCGGCGCAGGAACTGTCGCCGCTGACGCCGATACCGCCGATGATTTCGCCTTTGTCGTTATAAAGCGCAAGGCCGCCACCGAAGACGTTCACGCCGCCGATACGCTCGCCCGTCATGGGGTCTTTGGACGAACCGAAGTCTTTGGCCGCGCCGTCATAGGCGGCGTCGGTATCAACGGGGTTGCTTTCCTGCAGGCCGAACAGGCTGCCGCCCGGCTGCGTCGCGCTGTAAAGGTTGGCCGTCGAAAGGGCGAGGCCTTTGAGGCTGAAAGCGTTTGCGGTATTGGCTTTTTGCGCGGAAATCACGCGGCTGCCCGGCCACTGTGCATCGACGGTGTCGCCGGTGAAAGCGACAGCGCAAACGCGGCCGCTGCGGTCAACGACCGTGCCCCACATATCAAGGTTAAAGCCGCCGTTGTCGGCTTTGCGCGCGGCGCCCAGCGCTTCTTTCAGCGCGGCGTGGCTTGGCAATTGGGCGC
This sequence comes from Micavibrio sp. UBA2020, assembly GCA_002334985.1. Classification (GTDB taxonomy): domain Bacteria; phylum Pseudomonadota; class Alphaproteobacteria; order Micavibrionales; family UBA2020; genus UBA2020. The sequence continues at coordinate 9,635 of DDBY01000113.1, read as the reverse complement.
AATCGGCAAGCGCGGGGGAAGCCACGAAGCTGGCGGCCAGCACGCAGGCAACAAATAGTTTTTTCATCGTATTTTTTCTTTCTTGGATGGAGACTAAATGCGCCGGTAGTCCGGTCGTCCGACGAAGCGGTAATCCGGTTGTCCGGTCAGGAAGGGGGCGTATGCACCCATAGCTGTTATAGGCCATGACGCGGGGGTGGTCATGCCCTTTATTGTGAGCGGTTGTTCAAGTTTATTTACCGAGATAAACCTTGCGCTTTTCAGCCAGCGTGGCGGTGCGGCGTTTGCGCGTGATTTCGATGATGCCAAGGCGCGTAAAGCCGTGCACCTCCGCCGCCGCATGGTCGCCGAGCAAAAGCTGCTGCATGACGTCCGAGAGGCGAATACGCTCCGACTTCTGGTTCATGCCGATGAAATCGACAAGGATAGCGCCGCTGAGATTCCGCAGGCGGATTTGCCGCGCGGTTTCGGCGGCAGCTTCCTGATTGACGGCGGTAATGTTGGTGGCGCTGCCCTGGTTCACGTCAATCATGATAACGGCATGCGTGGGCTCGATGATGATAGAGCCGCCGCCCGCGAGGGGTACGATTTGCTCCTCCAGCATCTCCAGTTCCGAATAAATATCATTGATGTCATAGAGGCGCTGGCCGGGCTTTTCGGCGCGGAACAGGCGCAGGCGTTTGGATTCCGCAAGCGGCGGTTCGTGCCGCGCCGCCCATTGCATGACGATTTCAAGGCAATGTTTGCTGCCTGCATAAATGTGGTCAAAACGCGCGGCGCTGTAATCGTTGAGCGCGCGCAGCGCGGCATTCGGCCCTGCACGGACAAGGCGCGGGCGCTCGCCGCTGGTTTCGGTCACGGCCTGTATCTGTTCCCACTCCGCGCGCAGCAGATTGGCTTCGGTCTGCATTTGCTCTTCGCTGGCGTGCTCCGCATTCGGCTGCACCAGCCAGCCGCCTTTGCCTTTCAGCTTGGCGGTGAATTTCAGGACTTTTTCGTTTTCGATGTTCGACGAAATCGTGACCTGCCGTGCCACGGGGCTATGCGTCAGATATTGGCCGGAAAGATTAACCAGCATCGTCAGGCGCGGCATTTTGTGCTGTTCATGCAGGCTCAGGCGTTTGGCTTCGGCGCGCACCTGCACCAAAATCATCTGGCCGGGCTTCAGCAAATCGGCGATGCCGCTGTGGTCGGCCGCTTCGCCGCTGTTTTGCAGGTACACATATTTTGCAGGCAAAAGCCCCGTGACGCCGCCGCCAAGGTCGATAAGCGCGGCATCCAGTTTTTTGTCGATTTTAAGAACCTTGCCCAGATAGACCGAACCCCAGCAGGCATCCTGGTCGAGCGCATCGACGTAAAGGTCGGTCAACATGCCCCGGCGCAGCACTGCGGCGTGCAGGCGGCCGTCGATGTCGTCGATGTAAAGCTCAATCCCGCTCATATCCCGCACCTTTCAGCATCTGCATGGTTTCGGCGAGTGGCAGGCCGACGATGGCGGTGTAAGAGCCGCTGATAAACGGCACAAATGCCGCCGCAAGCCCCTGAATAGCATAGCCGCCGGCTTTGCCTTTCCACTCCATGCTTTTGATATAGGTCTCGATGTCGTCTGCGGAAAGGCGTTTGAATTTGACGGTCGATGTGACGGGGCGGGTGCGCTGCGTGCCGTCCGCGGCAATCACGGATATAGCGGAAATCACGCGGTGGCGGCGGCCGGATAAAAGGGCAAGGCAGGCGCGCGCCTCGCCCTCTGTCTCGGCTTTGGGCAATATGCGGCGGCCGCAGGCGACCACGGTATCGGCAGAAAGAATAACCGCACCCGCATGTGCGGTTTTGACCGCGGCTGCTTTTTCCGCGGCGATGCGCTGCGCATAGGCGAGGGGTAATTCGCCCTTTTTCGGTGTTTCGTCGATGTCGGCGGGCGCAACCGCATCGGGCGTGATGAGCATCTGACGCAAAAGGTCGAGACGGCGCGGGGAAGCCGAGGCCAGTATGAGCCGTGGCAGGGGCCGCGGCAGGCTATCCGCTGTCATCGCGCGGCGCCTTATTTGTGGCGGAAGGTGATACGGCCTTTGGTCAGGTCGTAGGGGGTCATTTCAACAGTGACGCGGTCGCCTTCGAGAATGCGGATTTTGTTTTTACGCATCTTGCCCGAGCTATGGGCGAGGATGATGTGGCCGTTGTCCAGCTTCACGCGGAATTTGGCATCGGGCAGGAGTTCCGTGACGGAGCCTTCGAAACTCATCAAGTCTTCTTTTTCAGACATATTTTTCCAGTTTTTCGTTAAGTTAAAGCACTTCTGTGCCACGCATGTGTAGCACATACAAGAGGCTAAATAAACGCCGTGCGGTAAGTTTATCCAGAATCACGCGCTCTTCGAGCATTTCGGCCAGCATCTCCGCCCCCTCGTCATGGATGGAGCGGCGGCCGGCGTCAATCGCCTCCAGCCGGTGCATCTGTCCGGCGCGGGCGGTTTTATAGAAATTGTCGCATAAAATCACATAGTCGTGGATTTGCTTGCGCAGGCCGCCAAGGGGCAGGCTGATATCGTCTTCCTGCGCGCTCATGACGCAGCGCACGCGGATGTGCACGCGCTGTTCAAGTGCCGAAAGGGCAAGGCGCAGGTGATAGGGGCCGGGCGCGGAATCATTCTGCGCAAGACGGAAGCTGTTTTCGACCAGAAGGTCGGAAATCGCGCGGTGGCGTTCCATCTCGATATCCGCGGAGCGGGTCATCAGGCTGCCGCCATCGAGGACGACGTCGATGATTTTGCCCGCCTGCGGGGTGGTGGTCTGGCCGGTTTGCGGGCTCACGCTCAGGCTGCCTCTTCCTTCAGGCGTTCCAGCTTGGCGCCGACGCCGGAGAGTTTCTCGACGATGTTTTCATACCCGCGGTCAAGGTGATAAATGCGGTGCACCGTGGTCGCGCCCTTGGCGACAAGTCCCGCCAGAACGAGAGACACCGAGGCGCGCAAATCTGTCGCCATCACATCCGCGCCTTTCAGCATCGGCACGCCGCGCACAAGGGCGGAAGAGCCATGCACGGTGATATTCGCGCCCATGCGGATAAGCTCCGGCGCGTGCATGAAACGGTTTTCGAAAATCGTTTCGGTGACCATGCCCGCACCCTCGGCAATCGTCAGCATGGACATCAGCTGTGCTTGCAGGTCGGTGGGGAAGCCGGGATACGGCTCCGTCATCACGTCGATGCCGCGCAGGCGGTCACGCACGCGTTTGACGGTGATGCTGTGCTCGGCTTCGTTTTCGGTCAGGCTGACGCCGGCTTTGTGCAGCGGCTCCAGCAAATAATGGATATGGCGGTTGTCCGCGTGGTTCAGCGTCAGCGTGCCGCCCGTCATGGCCGCGGCCATGATGAAGGTGCCCGCCTCGATACGGTCGGCGACGACGGCATGTGTGATGCCCTTGAGCGCGGATACGCCGCGGATGGTGATTTTATCGGTGCCGAGGCCTTGGATGTCCGCGCCCATGGCAATCAGGCACTCGCCGAGGTCAACGATTTCCGGCTCGCGCGCGGCGTTGAAAAGCACCGTGGTGCCCTTGGCCAGCGTGGCCGCCATCAAAAGGTTTTCAGTTGCGCCGACGGAAACTTTGGCGAAGTGGATTTGTGCGCCCTTGAGGCCGCCCGCAGGCGCCTTGGCGTTGATGTAGCCGTCTTCAAGCGAAATCTCCGCGCCCATTTGCGCAAGGCCGTCGATGTGCAAATCAACGGGGCGCGAACCGATGGCACAGCCGCCGGGCAGGGACACTTTTGCTTCGCCATGGCGCGCCAGCAGGGGGCCGAGCACCAGAATGCTCGCGCGCATCTGGCTGACCAGTTCATAGGGCGCGACGCAGCTGGTGATGTTTGTGGCATCCAGCGTCATGCGTTTTGAAGCCGGGTCGTAAGCCGTCTTCACGCCCAGCTTGTTCAGCACAGCGCAAAGCGAGCCGACGTCCTTGAGGTCGGGGACGCGGTTCAGCGTCAGCGGCTCGCCCGTCAGGATGGCTGCGGTCATAAGGGGCAGCGCCGCGTTTTTCGCGCCGCTGATGTCGATGTGGCCATTCAGTTCGTGGCCGCCGTATATGCGAATTTTTTCCATGCCTGCTTTTTCTCATAAAAGCGGCGATGACTTCAAGCCTTGCGGCGTGGAAATTTGCTCTTATTATTCATAATAAACAGTAGAAATTTATATAACCAGTACCTTAAGCCGACTTGCGGATACGGTTCATTTCGGCGGCGCTGTGCAGTTTTATATGCTGCTGGAACGCGGCGAGGGAGGAAAAATGCACCGCGGCGCTGGTGCTGTGCCCGCCGCCGCGAATGCCGAAGGCCTTGCACAGATAGGCGGCAACCGCGCTGGCATCGGGCGCGCCGTCCGAGCGCAGGCTGATGGTGACAGAGCCATTACCCTGCACATACCATGCCCCGCCAAGGCCGGATTGGGTCTTCTCACCCAGCTGGACAAGCCATGTGGATATATAACGCCCGAAGTTCTGCACATCCGCATTGACCAGCGGTACCCAGACGGGCGCGGCGCCTTCGGCCAGTTGCAGGGGCGCATACATGACGTTGTCGTCCAGTTTGCTGATGCGCGTATCCTGGTCGTGCATGATGTTGCGGCCAAGCGCGACAAGGTCTTCCATCGACAAATGCGACATCGCCAGAAACGACTGGAACGCCGTTTCAATCGATGTGATGTTTTTGGAATCGACCAGTGCGGCGGCGGCGTAATCGTTTTCGCTCTCCAGCAAATTCTGTCCCAAATCCATCTTGGCGATAAGCTTGAAAAACACGGGCGGCAGCGTATCGGGGAAAAGATATTCCCAGACCATATTGGCGGCGGAGGGATGCTTGGCATCGATGCGCAGGTGCAATTCCGGCACGCCGTCGCCTGCGGGCGGGGTAAAGCCTTGCAGCTGCTCTGCCGCGCTTTTGTGGTGGTCGGCGACAACCACGCGCGCGGCGCGGGCGGGCGGCGTCAAAAGCTCGGTCAGGAAGGCGCGGGTGGGCGCGACATCGACGAAAACGACGTCCATGGTCTCGGCGATGCCTTCGCCGGCCAGATGGCCGCGGATGGTGTTTTCAGCCTCTTCGATATTGTGGTGGCCATAGGGGATGTAGTCGAGGCGCACGTCCGCATCGCCCCCCCATTTGCAATGCACCGCCCAGGCCGAGGCAAGGCCGTCGATGCAGTCCATGTGGTAAATGACCAGAAGATGCCGATTGTATTTATAATTCAAAGGTTTCACCGCATGAAAAGCTACGCATCCCGCCGTTTGCGCGGGCGCATCTGCCTCCGATATTGCCTTGAGTCCCAAGGGGCGGCAAGGGGCGATAAGGGTTGACCCCGATATGTAAACATTTTATACCTGTGCTCTCTTGCAAATAAGGATACACCGGATGGTTCTGGGGCTCAGCCAGAAAGAACGCAATGCCGCTTTGTGGACGGCGCTGAAAGGCGGAAAGGAAGAGCCTATCCGTCAGGCGCTGGCGCGTGGGGGCGACCCCGATATGATAGCGCCCGAAACCGATGCCTGCGTTTTGGCCTGGGCGGCCGAACAGTATTATTCAAGTGACGCGCGTGAACGCTGCCGCCTGCTTTTGGAAGGCGGGGCGAACCCGAACCTGCCGTCGGGTGACAGCGGCAATACGCCGATGCACTATGTCGCACGCCGGGCGCACCGCGACATCCTCGCGTTGATGCTGGAAAAAGGCGGCGATGGGCTTTTGAAAAACAAACACGGGCAAACCCCGCTGTCGCAAGCGATTTCGCAGCGCGACTGGCAGAGCATGGATGCGATGCTGAAAAGCGGTTGCCTCGACCGCCTGCCGCAGCCCGTCGTGGGGGACCGTGACAGCATGCAGGTTTTCGCCCTGCTGCGCGAGGTTATCGAACAAGGCGGTCATCCGCATTATTTCCAGCCGCTTCTGGACAAAATTCCGGATATCAACGTCGGGCTTTCGGCGGGGTACGGGCTCGCACATTCGGCGGTGGCGAAATCCAACGTCGCCGCGCTGGATGCGCTGACGGCGCGGCCGGAATTCGATATCGATGCCGTTTTGCGCGGTGGTCGTACCTTGCTGCATATCGCGATTGGCAGCCAGAATTTTGACATGGCGCAATCGATGATTAATAAGGGCGCGCGCGTGGATATTGCGGATGACCGCGGGCGCTTGCCGCTGGATGTGGCCGCGCAGCAGGGTGCCATCTCGCTTATGAATGTCATCATGAAAAAAATGCGCGAGGCGTCCGGGGCGGAGCAGGTTGATATCGCCGTCCTGAACCGCGCCTTTTTGCTGGCCGCCGAAAACGGCCACGCCCGCGCGGCCGAGGTGCTGCTGCGTGCCGGTGCCGAAAAAGACGCCGTGAACGACAAGGGTGAAACCGCGCTTATTCTGGCGACCAAAGGGCAGCATACCGAGGCTGTCAAAATGCTGATTGTGAAGCACGAGGTTGATACGCAGCAGCCGGATAACGCAGGGCTGATTGCCTATGACCATGCGCAGGAGCATAAGAAAAAAGGCAAGCCGGAGCTGGCCGATTATCTGATTTTGTTCCAGCCGGGGTACGAACCGCCGCCACCGCCGCCGCCACCGCCGCCGCCCGTTGACCACAGCCGCTACGCCAAGGCGAGCGATGTCAGCATCGACGTCAAAGAAAAAGGCCTGACCATGACGTTCAATTTCTGGACGCAGCAGGTGATTTTCCGCGACCCCGAGATTAAACAGGGCAGCAACATGACCATCCTGAAGTTCGAGGATATACCGCGTCAGGAAGCCATCGCGGAGGCGCGCGAAATGCTGACCCGTCTAGGCGGCAAACCACCGGAATATAACGGTGTGGGCGCACAGAAAAAAGGCGGCCTGAGCATGCCGCCCAAGCCGTCCTGAATTAAAAGTTCCTTAGGGTGACTTATCCGCCGTAGTTTGATGGGCGGCCACAGCTCCATGCTTTTGGCGGGATACATTCGCCTTGCCAAAAGCTACAGCTTTCAATCGTTTTTCGTGTTTTTTTGTCCACGAAATAATAAGGGCCATCACCAGCGGAGTTGTTGTCTATGCCAAAAACTTCCCCGCAGCTGATGGCATCGGCGTAGCCGGGGAATGCCTTCTGTTCCTGCTGGGAGAGGGGCATATTTTTAGGGGATGCGCATGTCCAGCTTTCCGGGACTAGATTTCTGCAGTCTTCGTTTACAGGGGTGCATTTGCTAACGATTCTTTTCGTGACCGTGTCGGCAATCCAGTACTTTTGATACCCTCCGCAAATAATGGCGGTCAGATTTCCGCAAGTGTCTGCTATCTTGCAGTCTCTTGTCTCCCCTCCACACAGAAGGCCTGCGGCGTTTATAGGGACTTCATCCCATGAAGTCTCTGCCCTCCGCTCCTCGTGAGAGATAGGGCTAAGGCCGCGTACGACGGGTGTACGCGGTTTCCACTCTTTTGCTTTTTTATCGAGAGCTTCTATTTGCTGAGGAGAAAGGTGTTTGCTCACGTACTTTCCGTGTGCGGAGAACTGAAGCCAAAAATAACTTTTTTCATAGTCTCTCTCTACGCCGAAGCCCTCCTTATAAATTATGCCTAGTAGGTACGCAGAGCCAGTGTGTCCATGTTCGGCGGAGTTTAAGCACCATTTAATGTCTTGTGGGTCTGCGGTAGCCTCTGGCCGAGTGCGTTCATTTTCTGTGCTGCTGGCAAGTCTCCAATAGCGAGCGCAAAGCCAAGCTTGAGCTTTGATATGGTTTTGCTTCGCTGCTGCCGTAAACCACTTGAGAGCTTTTTCGTCATATTTGCTCGTATCCCCCCATACTACGGCTTCCTTCTCTTTTTTCTGAAATATGCCGAGTATGTACTGGGCATCGGCATTTCCCTGTTCTGCAAGAGATTCCATGTATGCAAGGTCATTCATGGGCGTGTTTTCGCATTCAGAGTACGATGGGGATACAAAGAAGAATACAAAAAATAAAATTGTTATCGGTATCAAAATAATTTCGTGTTTTTTCATTATTGCTCCTCTGAATAGATTAATGGGGCAACGTTTATGAGGCGCGTGCCGATTACATTTTCGGCAGGGTGACGCCTTCCTGTTTCATGTATTTACCGGCGCGGTCGGCGTAGGACACTTCGCAGGGCGTTGCGCCCTGGAAGAACAGGAACTGCGCGATGCCTTCGTTTGCATAGACTTTGGCGGGCAGGGGGGTGGTGTTGGAAATTTCCAGCGTGACCTGACCTTCCCATTCCGGCTCCAGCGGCGTGACGTTCACAATAAGGCCGCAGCGTGCGTAGGTGCTTTTGCCAAGGCAGACCACCAGTACGTCGCGCGGAATTTTAAACGTCTCCACCGTGCGGCACAGCACGAAGGAATTGGGCGGAATGACGCAGACATCGGTCTTGCGCGTGACAAAGCTGTCGTTGCTGAAATTTTTGGGGTCAACAATCGCGTTATCGACGTTGGTGAAAATCATGAATTCATCCGACAGGCGGCAGTCATAGCCGTAGGAAGACAGGCCGTATGAAATCACGCCTTCGCGCTTCAGGCGCTCTTCGAACGGCGTAATCATGCCGTGGTTGAGCGCTTGTTCGCGTATCCAGCTATCGGGCATGATGGGCATGTTCAGTCTTCCTTTTCGTTGGTCTGGTTTTGTGCGGTGTCCGGCTGTTCGGCGCGGGCGCGGGTTTGCTGCTTTCGCTTCATCAGGTTCGCGCGTAGCGCTTCGGCACGCGCGGCGGCCTTTTTGTTCACGGGCTTGTTCTTGTCATTGGTCATGCGCACGAAACTAGCGGCGGCGCGGGGGCGGGGTCAAGCGCGGAAATGCAGCCAGCCGCCCCTAGGCGCGATTAAGTGATTCAGGAGCATTATTCTTCCGATTCTGAGTATATGCAGGGGTGATGTCTTTGAATTTAGTGTGTTTTTTATGCGGCGCTGGACGCGGTACAAAAGCACCGCTAGGCTAAAATTGTAAGCATGAAAAACATCACATCTTACATCACTGAAATCCCCCACAACTCAACCAAAGGAGACAGCATGAGCAATTGGCTCAAGCGTGTATTCGCACGCGTAACCGGACGTTCCACCGAAGAGAAGGCGCAGGAAAGCGGCCTCGGCCGCAGTTTCGACGCTGCAAATACCAACCGCAAAACGACCAGCGGTTCATCCACCCGCAGCGTTGCCAAACGCCGCACGGCATCATCCCCCGGATACGGCAGCACCAGCCGCCGCAACACGTCGGATGATACCTACATCCACACAAGCCCTGTGTGGCATTCGTATGGCGATAGCGGCTCTTCGGGCAGCTACGACAGCGGCGGCTCCTGCGATAGCGGTGGCGGCGGCGGAGATGGCGGCGGGGGCGGTGGCTGTGATTAAGTCCTGACTTCCGATTGAAACCACCTGAACTATGCACTACACGGGAGCTGCTGAAAGGCAGGCTCCTTTTTTAATGGGCGCTTTTTGGGCGTGGTGCTTGCTAAATGGCTGAAAAAGATTGTGAAAAAGGCTATTTGGCCGCGGCGGAAACGATGCTTGTTTATTTTGGAAAAGTGGTGTAATTTGCGCCCCTGTCCGGTCAGGCTAGATATCTTTAGCCCCATCCGCGCCGATGCTGTTGTAGCTCAGTGGTAGAGCACTCCCTTGGTAAGGG
>DDBY01000017.1 GCA_002334985.1 Micavibrio sp. UBA2020 | reverse complement strand
GCGGCGGTTTTCAGGCGGCGCTTGCCAACCGAAAGCGGGTCGGGGCTATAGGGGCCGTTGTCGCTGTTGGCGGTGTAAAGCGCGGTCAGCTCCTGCATATACGCACGGCCGATTTCCTGCGCGACGAACTGGCGTGCTTCATAAAGCCCGTCCACGTCCACCACATCCATCAGTTGCGACAGATAGGTTTCGGACGGCAGCACCAGTGCCTTGGCCAGCAACGCGCGGTCTGCCTTGGTGTCTTTAATCAGCGCGCCGAAGGCATCGAGGCAGGCCTTGGGCATTTTCTTTTCTGCGCCCGCGGCCAGCGACAGGATAAGGCGCTGCAAATAGGTCTGGCCGGAATCCCAGCGGTTGAAGCCGTCGCTGTCATGCGCCATCAGGAACAAAAGGTCAGCATCGCTGAGGTCGGTCTTCAGTTTCACCGGTGCGGAAAAACCGCGCAGGATGGACGGCACGGGTTTTTCCGCTATGCCGTCGAATACAAACGTTTGCTCTTTTTCGACCAGATGCAAAACGCGGGTGGTGCCTTCCAGCATATCCTTGCCGTCTTTGCCCAGAAGCCCGACGGCGACGGGGATGTGCATCGGTTTTTTATCTTTCTGGCCGGGGGTGTCGGGCGTGTCCTGGCGGATGCTCAGGTGGAATTTCTTTCCGGCCTCGTCATAGTGACTGGTGACGGTCAGCGTCGGCGTGCCGGCCTGCGAATACCAAAGCTTGAACTGTTTCAGGTCAACGCCGGAGGCATCCTGCATGCACTGCACGAAATCGTCGCAAGTGACGGCTTGTCCGTCGTGGCGGGCGAAGTACAAATCCGTGCCTTTGCGGTATTTTTCAGCGCCCAGCAGGGTGTGAATCATCCGGATAACTTCCGCGCCTTTTTCGTACACGGTGGGGGTGTAGAAATTGTTGATTTCGATGTAGTTGTCGGGGCGGATGGGGTGCGCCATCGGGCTTGCGTCTTCGGGGAACTGGAAGTTGCGCAGCTGCTCGACGTCATCGATGCGCTGCACGGCGGCGCTGTTCATATCGGCGGAGAAGGTCTGGTCACGGAAAACCGTCAGGCCTTCTTTCAGGCTCAGCTGGAACCAGTCGCGGCAGGTGATGCGGTTGCCCGTCCAGTTGTGGAAATATTCATGCGCGACGACGCCTTCGATGGCGCCGTAATCGGCATCCGTCGCGGTTTCCGGCTTGGCGAGGACGAGTTTGGAGTTGAAGATGTTCAGGCTCTTGTTTTCCATCGCGCCGAAGTTGAAATCATTGACGGCGACGATGTTGAAAATATTCAGATCGTATTCGCGGCCGTATTTTTCTTCATCCCACTTCATGGAATCTTTCAGCGCCTTCATGGCGTGGCCGCATTTGTCTTCGTTGCCGTGGTTGACGTAGATGTAAAGGTCAACCTTGCGCCCGCTCATGGTCGTGAAGGTATCGTGAATATGGCCGAGGTTGCCCGCGACCAGCGCGAAAAGATAGCTCGGCTTGATAAACGGGTCTTCCCATACCGCATAATGGCGGCCGCCGCCCAAATCGCCTTTGTCGATGCAGTTGCCATTGCCCAGCAGCACGGGGCAGGCGGTTTTGTCGGCCTCAATACGCGTGGTGAAGGTGGTCATCACGTCGCTGCGGTCGAGGTAATAGGTGATTTTGCGGAAACCCTCGGGCTCGCACTGCGTGCAGTAATTGCCGCCGGAGAAATAAAGCCCTTCGAGTGCGGTGTTTTCTTCCGGTTTAATATCGCAGGCGACTTCCAGCGTGAATTTCTCCGGCACGTCATGCACGGTCAGGCTGGCGTCATCCACGCTGTACCTGTTGCCCGCCAGTTTTTCGCCATCCAGCGTGACGGATTTGAGCGCAAGTTCCTGTCCATCCAGCACCAGCGCGCTGGCTGCCGGATTTTCGCGCTTGAAGGTCGTTTTCGCGGTTACAGTGGTGACGCCCGCACGGATGTCGAAGGTGAGGTGGATATGCTCGATGCTGAAATCCGGCTTTTTGTAGTCTTTCAGATATTTGGTCTGGGGGGCGTTTTCGGTTCTCAGCATCGCGTATGTTCCTTGTGTCCGGCGTTGGCGGAAGCGAAATTATAAAGCATCAAAAGTAAAAAATCATATATCCTTGCAAAGAAGAAACAGGACACAGGCATGATATGAATAATGATGACAAGGATATTTTTTCCGTAAAAGAAAACCCCACCGATGCGACTGCGGCGGATGCTGGTGATGTATCGCGTCGCCGCGTGGTTTGGGGCGCGGTCCTGCTCTGTGTTTGCGGCGGTGTCGCATACGGGGCATGGCGCTTTACGGCGGGCGATGTGCAAATGACACTGCTGACGGTGGGGGCGGCGGTTGTCACGGGGCTGTCGCTGATGTTCCGCATCGGCATGATGAAAGACAAATCGGCCAAGCCGATGTCGCCGCTGCGTATTGTGCTGAATATCATCGTGGCGGCCGCAATATTGGCCGGATGTTTTTATTTTTATGCGCGCGGCATTGATAACATGATTGCGCCCTGACGTTCTGCGGCGCTTATTCTTCTTCGAAAACCATGTCAGCGGGCGCGACATATCCGTCATGT
>DDBY01000003.1 GCA_002334985.1 Micavibrio sp. UBA2020 | reverse complement strand
GAGGGCTGCCGGCCGATTTTGAAAAAAATCATGGAAGACGCCCCCGGAAAATACGCCCGTAACTTCGGCAACGCCCGTTTCGTCGCCAATCTTTTCGAAGAAACGCTGGAGCGTGTCGCCGACCACGTCGCCCAAAAAACCGACGTCACGCGCGAAGAGCTGATGACCATCACCCCCTTCGACATCAGCGCCGCCGCCGAGGATTTCCGCCGCCAGCACAAGGGCTAGACCGCCGCCATTTGCCGATATACCGCTGATTTTGCGCCTTCTTTACGCAGGGCGTTGACGGCAGCCGCCCGATTGCGAGAGAATCAAATAAGAAACCGCTCACAACACGGGTACCCCCATGCGCCTGTTCGCCGTTTTGATATGTCTTGGCTGTTTTGTCGCCGCGTTTTTTCAGCTGGAACATTTTCTGCCGCTGCTGCCCCAGAAAATCGCCATTCGTTTTGACATGGACGGCGCGCCGAACGGCTGGATGGGAAAAGACACCTTTGCGCTTTATTATTTTTTCCTGCTGGGCGTGATGCTCGGCGTTTTCGGGATTTTCGCGGCAATAGTGCATAAGCTGCCCGCGCGTTTTATCAATATCCCGCACCGCCATTACTGGCTGGCCGAACCGCAGCGCAAGGTGACGCTGGAATATCTGCGGGAGCTTTATTTGTGGACAGCCGCCTTCGCGGGGATTTTTATCGTCGGGATGATGGACATGGTTCTGCGCATCAACCAGACGCCCGCGCCGCAGCTTGACAACCGTTTTCTCTACACCGCTTGCAGCGCATTTGCGTTTTGCATTTTCTGCGGTATTGCGCTTGTCTATTGGCGTTTCAGAAAACCGCCGGAAAAAGCCTAAGCCGCACGAGATGTTAACCGCGCAGCGTTTTTTGCTTTAGCCGCGCAGCGTCCTTTTTTGTTTAGCCGCGCAGCGTCTTGGCAACTTTATCCAGAATGGCGTTGACCAGTTTCGGCTCAGTCCCGTCGTAGAAACCGGCGGTGACGTTCAGGTAATCATGAATGATGATGCCCGTATCGACATCGCCATGCGCCAGAAGCTCATACGCGCCCGCACGCAGGATAGCATCCAGCAGTGCCTCCACTTCGCTTTTGCCGCCCGCGGCAAGGGCGGCGGAAACGATGCCGTCAACATCGCTCCAGCGCGTCTGGATGCCGGAGATAATATCGCGCAAAAGCGTTTCTTCGGCGGGCACAAACACATCGCCGTCAAGGTTAAAGCCGTTGCGGTGGCTGATATATTCCTGCACCGCCGATTGCGCGTCCTGATTGTTGATGCGCATCTGGTACAAAACCTGCACGGCGGCAAGGCGTGCGGCGGTTTTTTGCGCCTTGGCCGAGCCTTTATTTTTACCGGCAACAGGACGTTCCGGCGCGCGCGGCGGCACTTTGGTAACTTTGAGCTCGCGGAAAGGCTGTTTTTTTGTTTCTTCTTCGGCCATCAGGCGGCTCCGGCTTTTTTGCATACGTTTTCGAGGTCGGCAAGGAAATCGCTGTAATCGCGCACTTCGCGAAAATCCTTATAGACGGAGGCATAGCGGACATAAGCGATAGGATCAAGCCCTGATAGCGTTTGCATCGCCTTTTCGCCAATCAATTTGGTCGGCACATCGCTATCGCCCATCTGTTCCAGCTGGCGCACGATGTCATTGGCCGCACGTTCAATCGCATCGCTCTCCACGGGGCGTTTTTGCAGCGACAGACGCAGCGAGCGCAAAAGCTTTTCGCGGTCGAAGGCTTCGCGCCGGCCGTCGGCTTTGAGAACCACCAGTTCGCGCAGCTGCACACGCTCGAAGGTCGTGAAACGCGCTTCGCATTTCGGACATTCGCGGCGTCGGCGGATGGCCGCGCTGTCTTCGGTCGGACGGGAGTCCTTGACCTGCGTTTCCTCACTCGCGCAAAACGGGCATTTCATCTGTCTCTACTCGCTTCGTGTTTAAAAATCACTCATTGGGGTAAATCGGGAATTTCGCGCAAAGCTCTGCCACGCGTGCGGCGACGGCGGCTTCGACCTTCGCATTACCCTCCACCCCGTTGGCGGCAAGGCCATCCAGCACTTCGACCATGTATTCGCCGACCAGCTTGAATTCGGCCGTGCCGAAGCCGCGCGTGGTCGCGGCGGGCGTGCCGACGCGAATGCCGGACGTGACCATCGGCTTTTCAGGGTCAAACGGAATGGCGTTTTTGTTGCAAGTCATGTGGGCATGCTCGAGGCTCAGCTCCGCCGCGCGGCCCGTCAGTTTTTTCGGGCGCAAATCGACGAGTATAAGATGGCAATCCGTGCCGCCCGAAACAATGTCCAGCCCGCCCGCTTTCAGCGTATCGGCCAGCACGCGCGCGTTATCCAGCACCTGCTTGGCGTAGGTTTTGAAAGATGGCTGCAGCGCTTCGCCAAAGGCAACCGCCTTGGCGGCGATGACATGCTCCAGCGGGCCGCCCTGCAGGCCGGGGAAAACGGCGGAATTGATTTTTTTGATAATCTCTTCGTCATTCGTGAGAATGATGCCGCCGCGCGGGCCGCGCAGGGTTTTATGCGTGGTCGA
>DDBY01000049.1 GCA_002334985.1 Micavibrio sp. UBA2020 | reverse complement strand
CCAAAAGGAAGGGCTGGGCGAGCAAAGCCTGAAAATGGATGGCAAGGCGCGTGCCCGAAAAACCCGCTTCTGTCATAATTCGTAAATGCTCCGGTATCATCCAGAACGAAATCGTTTCCGGGTCGGCAAAGGACTCTTCGATTTGGCGGGTGGTCAGGTCGGTCGGCAGCTCGAACCGCTCTGCGCGGCTGACGCCATGGGCATCGTTGATGATGGGGTTTTCGAGTTCCCAGAATCCTTCCGCCAGACGGGCGATGGGGCTGTCGATGCGTTTCTGGAACGTATCGTCACGGTCGAAAAAGAAAACAATCACATCCTGCATGCGCCAGTGCTGCTGGTCGAAACTGCTGGCGTGGAACAGGGCATAGCCGTCCTCCGCGCTCTGGCGCAGCCAGATGCCGGTGCGCGATACCGTGACCAGATTGGACGTGGTGTTGAAATGCTGGGATTCCATCTGCTCGAACTTGCCAATCATCACGGCGCCGGTGGGATTGACCACCGTGGTCGTGATAACGCCGATGAAAAACGCGCCCATAAACATCGGGCTCAGGAATTGCCATGCGGAAATGCCGGCGGCGCGGATGACGACCAGCTCGGATGTTTTATTCAGTTTCCAGCAGGTGTAAATCGCGCCGAACAAAACGGCGAAGGGCACGACCTTCTGCCCGACTTCCGGCAGCTTCAAAATCGCCATCAGCAAAAGGGCGTCCAGCGGCACGCCCTGCGCACCCGCCGCGCGGCGCATCAGCTCGATAACGTCGAAAATCAGGACAAGGCCAAGCAAGATGACGACCACCCCCATGAAGTTCATCATAAAGTGGCGGAAGATATAGCGGAAAAGCGTGGCGGCGGTGGTCATGGGGCTGAGGCCTCCGCTATTTGTGCGGGGGTGCCGCGCCAGCGGCGCAGCTGGCGTATCAGCCATTGTTCACCGCGCAGGTGCAGCAAAAACGCGCAAATAAAAACAGGCGCAAAGGCCAGCACATAAAGCGCGGGCAGCAGCAGCGGCTGTTTTCTGGCGGCGTTACCCAGCGCCATCTCGCCCGCCTGCAGCGCAATCACGATGATAACGGCCAGAAGAATTTTACGCGTTTGCCCGCGCCGGTTAAACGGGCCGAGCAAAATACAGCTGAGCGCCACCAGCGCGAAGCCCAGCGTATTGAACGGCGCCAGCAGGCGCAGATGCGCATCGACGATAAAGGCGTCTTTGTTTTTGCGGTCGCGTTTGTCGTTCATATCTGGGCGGAACAATTCGGGCAGGGTGCGCTCGCTCGCCTCGCGCCAGCGCTCCTGCGCTTCGCCTTCAAGGCCTTTTATCTCGATGGTGTAGCGCGAAAAAAACAGGCGCGATGCCATGTCGTTTTGCGCATCCATCTGCTGGCGCATGCCGTCATAGACCATGATGTTCGGCACATCGCCGTTCATAAAAATGCGGCCGCGTTTGGCGGTGATGGTCACGGGCGGCTTGTCCGCTTCGCGCCGGTCGTGAATCATAAGGCCGAGCAAATCGCCGCCCGCGTCACGCTCGCGCACATAAACGGTGAGGTCGCTGTTGAAGGTGTTGAAAACCCCTTCGCGCAGCAAAAAGGCGGAATATTGCGCCTTGATTTCGCGCCGCAGTTTTTTCATTTCGCTGTGGCTGAGGGGGGAGAGGAAACAGGTCGTCGCCACAATCACCACCATGAAGCCGGCGCATAGGGTCAGCGCGGGCCGCGCAAGGTCGAACTGGTCAAACCCGCAGGCGCGCATCACGACCAGTTCGTTATCCATAATCATTTTATTGTAGGTGAACAGGATGCCCGTGACGAGGGCGAGGGGCAAAATCACCTCCAGAAACCGCGGCAGGGTCAGCGCGACGAGTTTCAGGAACAGAGATGGCGGGGCATCGGAACTGGCAACCAGCTCCAGCAGTTTTAAAGACTGCGTAAGCCAGATGACGAGCGACAGCGTGACCGCAACGAAAACCGTTACGGAAAAAAGATTTTTGAATAGATACCGTGTGGTGAGCATCAGTGCCGCATCCGGGGGTGGCGAAACGCGCGCCGCCCTATTATTATCTTTGTGGCTGTGCCTGTGCGCCGCCGTTAGGGGCTTTGCGCGCACGGCCTCGCCTTCGTTTTTAACGTCTTCCGCCCTAAAAAGAAAGAAAAATAGCCACCATGACCAGCACCCCCGCCAAGATACAGTTCGACCAGAAACCGGCCAAAAACGCCGATACACGCGTGATTTTCGTTGCCGAAGACGGCAAACACGGGGCGAAGCTGTCGGCGGCCGCGCGCGATTTGGATACCAAGACCAAAGGAGCGGTGAAACGCGCCCTTGCCGCGGCGGAATTTACGGGTAAAAAAGCCCAGTTTCTTGCCCTGCCGGGTATTGAAGGCGCGGGGGCGCGCTATGTGATTGTTGCCGGGCTTGGCAAAGCGGAAGAGCTTGGCGCGCTTTGTTTTGAAAAAATCGGCAGCGCCCTTGCCGCGCAGCTGAACAGCCGCAAGTCCGCGCTGGCCGATGTCAGCTTCCCCGAAGAGGAAGCGAAGCAATCCAAGCTTTCCCCCGATGCTGCCGCTGCGCATTTCGCGCTCGGCGCGCTTTTGAATACCTACCGCTTTGACAAATACCTGACGCGCGAGCCGAAGGATAAAAAGCCGAGCCTGAAAACTCTGCACTTCACCGTGAAAGACGCGGCGAAAGCGCGCAAGGCCTTTGCGGGTCAGCAAAAAGTAGCCGAAGGTGCCTTCCTGACGCGCGACCTCGTCTCCGAAGTGCCGAACGTTCTTTATCCGGAAAGCTTCGCCGCCATCATCAAAAAAGAGCTTGCCCCGCTGGGTATCGAGGTCAAGGTGTTGACCGAAAAAGACATGAAGAAACTCGGCATGGGCGCGATTGTCGCGGTTGGCCAAGGCAGCGTGCGCCAGCCGCGCCTTGTCAGCATGGAATACAAAGGCGGCAAGAAAGGCCAGCGCCCCGTCGCTTTCGTCGGCAAGGGCGTGACGTTTGACACGGGCGGCATTTCGCTGAAACCCGGCCCCGGCATGGAAGAAATGAAATGGGATATGGCCGGCGCGGGCACGGTGACGGGCCTGATGAAGGCGCTTGCCGCGCGCGGGGCGAAGGTCAACGCCGTGGGGATTGTCGGGCTTGCGGAAAACATGCCCTCGGGCGATGCCTACCGCCCCGGCGACATCGTCACGTCCATGTCCGGCCAGACGATTGAAGTGCACAACACAGATGCCGAAGGCCGCCTCGTCCTTTGCGATGCGCTTTGGTATGTGCAGCAGAAATTCAAACCCACCCACATCGTTGACCTTGCCACGCTGACGGGCGCGATGATTATCGCCCTCGGCCACGAATACGCGGGCGTTTTCAGCAACGACGACGCGCTGGCATGGGATTTGGTCAGCGCGGGCCGCGCGACGGGCGAACAGCTTTGGTACATGCCTATGTGCGACGCGTGGGACAAGGCCATCGACAGCCCCGCCGCGGACATGAAAAACATCAGCGGTGGCCGCGATGCGGGCTCCGCCATCGGGGCGCATTTCCTGAAACGTTTTATTCAGGACGGCGTCAAATGGGCGCACCTTGATATCGCCGGTGTGGCGTGGTCGAACAAAGAGCGCACGGGCGTGCCCAAGGGCGCGTCGTCTTTCGGTGTGCGCTTGCTTGATAAATACGTTGCCGATAACTGGGAATAAAAACGCGGACAGCATAAAACCGCCGCAGCAAAGAGGGAGATAACATGAGCATCCTGAAATCGCGGCGGTTCCTGCCGCTGTTCGTTACCCAGTTTCTGGGCGCGTTCAATGACAATTTGTTCAAAAACGCGATGGTGATGCTCATCACCTTCCGCCTGGCCGAACAGGCACACATGTCGCCGCAACTGCTGGTGACGGTGGCGGCGGGTGTTTTTATCCTGCCGTTTTTCCTGTTCTCGGCGACGGCGGGGCAGCTGGCCGATAAATACGACCGCGCGCGCATTGCCCGCATGGTCAAGCTGGCCGAAATCGCGCTGATGCTGCTGGCCAGCATCGGCTTTGTCACGGGCAACGTCTGGATTTTGATGTTCCTGCTGTTCGGTATGGGTACGCATTCCGCTTTTTTCGGCCCTGTGAAATATGCGATTTTGCCGCAGCATCTCAAAAGCGACGAGCTGCTGGCCGGTAACGCCTATGTGGAGGCGGCGACGTTTCTTTCCATCCTGCTCGGCACTATCGCGGGCGGGCTTTTGGTGATGGCGGAGGGCGGGGAGTGGGTGATTTCGATTGCCATCGTCGCTGTTGCGATTGCCGGTTATTTTGCCAGCCGCCAGATACCCGAAGCGCCCGGCCCCTCGCCCGATTTGCAGGTGAACCCGAAATTCTGGAGCGAGACGGGGCGCATGATGCGCGATACGCAAACGGATGTCGCGGTTTACCGCTGCATTCTGGCGATTTCGTGGTTCTGGCTGGTGGGCGCGACGTATCTGACGCAGTTCCCCAGCTATGCTAAGGATTACCTGCACAGTAACGAAACGGTGGTCACGCTTTTGCTGACGCTGTTTTCTATCGGTATCGGCGTGGGTTCCGTTCTGTGCGAAAAACTGCTCAAAGGCCGCGTGCAGCTGACGTACGTTCCGCTGGCAGCCATCGGTATGGCGATTTTTGGCGTTGATTTGTATTTTGCAACCGGCCATGCCGCGGCGCATGTGGCGGGCGCGGGCGAATTGGTGACGGCGGCAACCTTTGCCGCGACCATCGGCGGCATGCGCGTGATGGCAGATTTGTTTTTGATTGCCGTTTGCGGCGGTATGTTTGTGGTGCCGCTCTACGCCATGGTGCAGCAGCGTGCGCAGGGCGCCATGCTCGCGCGTACCATTGCGGGGCTGAACGTCATGAACAGCCTGTTCATGGTCGTTTCTGCCGTTGTGTGCGTGATTCTTATCCAGATGGCCTTTACCATTCCGGCGATTTTCCTTGTCATGGCGCTTTGCAATATTCTGATGGCGATTTACATCGTGCATCTGCTGCCGGAAGACCTCATGCGCTCCGTCGCCCGTGCTGTGCTTGGCTGGGCTTATGGTGTTGAAATAAAGGGCATGGAAAATTTCGAGGCGGCGGGGAAGCGCGTTTTGATTGTCGCGAACCATACGTCGTTTCTCGATGCGGCGCTGATTGCGGCCTATCTGCCGGTTAAAATAACCTTTGCCGTCAATACGCATGTGGCGGGCAAGTGGTGGATAAAGCCCTTCCTCACGCTGGTGGACGCCTTCCCCCTCGACCCCACAAACCCGATGGCGATTAAATCGCTGGTCGAAGAAGTGCGGCAGGATAAAATCGCCATGATTTTCCCCGAAGGCCGCATCACGGTCACGGGCTCGCTCATGAAAGTATATGAAGGCCCCGGGTTGATTGCGGATAAGGCGCAGGCGCGGCTTTTGCCTATCCGTATCGATGGTGCGCAATATACACCGTTCTCGCGCTTGCGCGGCAAGGTGAACATCCGCTGGTTCCCCAAAATCACACTGACCGTTCTGCCGCCGTGCGATTTCCAGCTGCCCGAAGACGCGCGCGGCCGCCGTCGCCGCCAGCTGGCGGCATCGAAGCTATATGATTTGATGTCCGGCATGATGTTCGAGGCGAGCGATTCAAACGAAACGCTGATACGCGCGCTGATGCGGGCGCGCCGCCTGCATGGCGGCAAACATGTGGTTTGCGAAGACCCGCAGCGCCAGCCGATGGATTATAAACACCTTATCAGCGCGGCTTTCGCCTTCGCGCGCGTGCTGGGGCGCCGGATACCTGCGCCGCCCACCGATGCCTCGGTGCCAGCTGTCGGCGTGCTGCTGCCGAATATGACGGGCACAGTGCTGACATTCTTTGCGCTGCATATTATGCGCCGCACACCGGCGATGCTGAACTTTTCGGCGGGGGCGGCGAATATTGTCAGCGCCTGCCAGACGGCGCAGCTGACGCATGTCATCTCGTCGCGCCGCTTTGTCGATATGGGTAAACTCGCGCCTGTGGTCGAGGCTATCGAGGGCGCAGGCGTCACGATGGTTTACCTCGAAGACGTGCGCAAACAAATCGGGCTTGGCGACAAAATCACCGGCCTTGCCGCCCGTTTTGTGCCTGAATTGATGGAATATGCGCGCAAGCCCGCGGCCAGCCCGGACGATGCTGCGGTGGTGCTGTTCACGTCAGGTTCCGAAGGAACGCCGAAGGGGGTGGTGCTGTCCCACCGTAATATCCGCGCGAATTGCCATCAAATCGGCAGCCGCGTTGATTTCGGCCCGACGGATATCGTGTTTAACTGTCTGCCGATGTTCCACTCCTTCGGCCTGACGGGCGGTACTTTGCTGCCCATTCTGTCGGGGCTTCGTGCGTTTTATTATCCCTCGCCGCTGCATTACCGCATCGTGCCGGAGCTGATTTACGATACCAACGCGACAATTTTGTTTGGCACGGATACTTTCCTTGGCGGCTATGCACGTTTTGCGCATCCTTATGATTTTCACGCCATTCGCTATATTTTTGCGGGCGCGGAAAAGCTTAAGGATGAAACGCGCCGCGTCTATGCCGAAAAATACGGCGTGCGTATTTTTGAAGGATATGGCGCGACCGAAACCGCCCCCGTCATCAGCATCAACACGCCCATGCACAATAAACCCGGCAGCGTCGGGCGTCTTCTGCCTGGCATCACCGCGAAGCTGGAACCCGTCGAGGGGATAGAAGGCAACGCCGGCAAGCTGGTCATTCACGGCCCGAATATCATGAAGGGCTATTTGAAATCCGATGCGCCCGGCGTTTTGCAACCGCCGGAGGGCGGCTGGTACGATACCGGCGATATTGTGGGGCAGGACGAGGCGGGGTATATCACCATTCAGGGGCGCATGAAACGCTTCGCCAAAATCGGCGGAGAAATGGTGTCGCTGACGGCGGTTGAAAGCGCGCTGCAAAAGCTTTGGCCGGAAACGCACCATGCTGTCGTCAGTGTCAAAGACGACAAGAAGGGCGAAAAACTGATTTTGTTCACAACGCAGCCGCAGGCGGCGGGCGAAGACATCACGCGCCATTTCCGCAGTCTTGGCATCAATGAACTGTCCATTCCGCGCCAGATACAGCAGGTGGCGGAAATTCCGCTGCTGGGCACGGGTAAAACAGATTATGTGACGTTGCAAAAACAGGCGGCGGGGCTTTAAGGATTTTATCCGGCAAAGGCGAAGGGCGGCAGGGATTTTATCCCGCCCGCTTCGCGGAATTCCTTGTGAGATTCGCTCATCTCCCCGCGCGGGGAAATATGCAGCGTCAGCTCATGTACACCCGTTTTGTCATGCACGCGGGCTGTGACCTGCCAACCGTCATCGTGCCGCGCCGCGCGCGCGCGCAGCATCAGCGCGGCGCTGCCGAAATAAAGACGGAAAGCCAGATAAAATTCGATATTGGTTTCATCCAGTGCCAGCGGTGCGGCGGCATTGGCGCTGTGGATATTTGCCGTGCTGCCATCCAGCGGTACGGTATCGTCCCCGATTAAAATGTAGTATTGCGCGGGCGATGCCACCTGCGCCTTCACCGCGCGGACAAGCTGCGCCTGCGCGCCGTAAAAGGGCAGGGCCATGCGCGCGAGGGCGGTATCGCTGCCGAAGTGCGATGCAGGCTCGCAGCTGTTGATTTTATGCAGAATTTCCGCGCTTTGCGCGATAGAAGGTGTTTGCCATCCGTCAGACATGCCGTGCCTCTTGCCTTTTGGGGACGATGGCCGATAATAACATGCTCTTCTTTCGCTAAACAATCCCGCCGCGTGCGGACAGGACGCGGGCAAAGGCCATGACCGATATTCGTTTTTATCACATGATAACAAAAAGGCTGGAACAGGCGCTGCCAGAGCTTCTGGCCAAGGCTATCACCGTACAGCCGCGTATTGTCGTCAAGGCGGGCAGCCGCGAGAGGATAGAGGCGCTTGATAGCCTTCTGTGGACTTTCGATGCGGGCAGCTTTTTGCCGCACGGGTATATCCGCGATGGAAACGAGGCCGACCAGCCGATATGGCTGACCACCGAAGACGATAACCCGAATGGCGCCCAGATGCTGGTGCTTGCCGACGGTGCGACGTCAGCACAGGTGAAAGATTATGCGCTGTGCTGCGAATTTTTTGACGGCAACAACGAAGAAGCTGTTTTGGCCGCGCGCGCACGCTGGAGCGCCTATAAGGCCGAAGGCCACGAGCTGACCTATTACCAGCAGGACGAACAGGGCCGCTGGGTCAAAAAATAACAGGGCTATTTTTAATCGTTGCAGGGAAAGCCGCGGGCAATGGCCACGGCGACGTTTTTCGCTGCCGCGCCGCGCAGGTTTTCAGGGAACAGCTCCGCATAGCTGCGGTATAGGTCGATAAGCTGCTGGCTGCGGATGGGGCCGTGGCTGCAGGCGCGCTCCCCGCTCACGGGGCTTATCAGCATCGCATTCGCAATCGCGCTGACATAGCCTGCGCAAAACCCGTAATCGGTATCGTATTTACTGTTGCACATGGAGAGAAGGTCGTTGCCGCTGAGCCCCTCGCTGCTGACGCCCGCGCGGGCGGGGGCGCAAAAAAGAGCAAGGCAGGCCAGTGCGGTCAAGGCCGTAGCAGTCAGGGGCAGCATGCGCAGCATGGAAAGACTCCGTCAGGGATAGAGCGGGTGGGGCTTGCTATTTTCTACCATGCGCAGGGGGCAAAAAAAAGCGGCTCCACCCGAAGGAGGAGCCGCTTTTTAAAGAACAACCGTTATTGGCGTGCCGCGGTCTGGCGGTTTTTGCCGCTGTTATTCACGGGCGTGCTGTCGGCGATGACCGCGCCGCTCATCAGCTGGGTGAACTGGCTGTTACGCTCCGCCACCATATCCTTGAAGCGGTTCAGGTCTTTGCCATCCAGCATCTTGCCGGTGGGCAGGCGCAGCGAGCCCGGATTGACGTGCTTGCCGTTAATCAGGATTTCGTAGTGCAGGTGCGGGCCGGTGGAGCGGCCGGTCGTGCCGACATAGCCGATAATCTG
>DDBY01000161.1 GCA_002334985.1 Micavibrio sp. UBA2020 | reverse complement strand
AAGTAATTCAGCTGCGCTCAAGCCCTGCGCGTGCGGGGCTTTATCCCTTCCATAAGGAATAGATTGAATATGCTCTACGTTGAAAAGTGGAAAATCGTTCTGACCGTTTTGCTCTGCGTGCTGGGTATCGCCTATGCGGTGCCGAACGTGCTGTCGCCCGCACGGCAGGAATGGGTGCAAACGCATTTGCCGGAATGGATGCCGAAAAAGACGGTGAGCCTTGGTCTCGACCTGCAAGGCGGCTCGCATCTTTTGCTGGAGGCGGATACCGAAGCGGTTATTGCCGAGCGTATGGAAGGCATGGTTGATGCCGCGCGCAAGGAACTGGCAGCGGGCAAAATCGCCTATGTCGATTTGACGGCTAAAAAGAACGGCATTTCGTTCCGCCTGCGCGACCTCGATAAAGACCGCGCGGCAGCCTATAAAGTCGCCAGCAATCTGGCCGAGGGGCTGGATATTCAGATTGCCCCCGACGGCACGCTCAGCGCGAATATGACGGATGCGGGCATCACTGCCCTTAAAACCCAGATTATCGGCCAGTCGATTGAAATCATCCGCCGCCGCGTGGATGAAACGGGCACGAAAGAGCCGATTATCCAGCGTCAGGGTTCTGACCGCATCGTGCTGCAAATGCCCGGCGTTGAAAATCCGGATGAAATCAAATCGCGCCTGCGCGAAACGGCAAAAATGACGTTCCACCTGCCGGACCCCGAGGCAACGCCGACCAGCCGCCCGGGCCCGCTGTCTCTGCGCCTGCCGATGAAAGATTCCCCCGGCGCGACGATGGTTGTGCGCAAGCGTATTATCATCAGCGGCGAAATGTTGGTGAACGCGCAATCGACATTCGACCAGAACCAGCGCCCTGCGGTTTCTTTCAAATTCGATAGCATCGGTGCCAAGCGTTTTTGCGATGTGACACGCGAAAACATCGGCAAACCTTTTGCCATCGTTCTTGACGGCACCATCATCAGCGCCCCCGTAATCCAGAGTGCGATTTGCGGCGGTGACGGCATCATCACAGGCTCTTTCACTTCACAGGAAACGGCGGAGCTGTCGTTGCTGCTGCGCTCCGGCGCGCTGCCGGCGGAACTGAAAGTGATTGAAGAACGCAGCGTCGGCCCGACCCTCGGTTCCGACTCTGTCGAGGCCGGCAAAAAAGCAACCGCCGTCGCCTTCGCGCTTGTTTGCGTCATGATGGTGGCGTTCTACGGCCTTCTGGGCATGTTCGCCAATATCGCGCTGACCTTTAACGTCGTTTTCATTTTTGCGATTTTGTCGCTGTTTCAGGCCACGCTGACGCTGCCCGGCATTGCGGGTATCGTGCTGACGATTGGTATGGCGGTCGATGCAAACGTGCTGATTTACGAACGCGTGCGCGAAGAGCTTCGCAATGGCCGCTCCATCCTCTCGTCCGTCGATGCGGGGTATAAACAGGCGATGTCCACGATTGTGGATTCAAACCTGACGACGCTGATTGTCGCGCTTATCCTTTTCTCTTTCGGTACAGGTCCTGTGAAGGGGTTTGCGGTATCGATGAGCATCGGCATTGTGACCTCGATGTTCTCGGCCATCATGATTACGCGCCTTATCATCATCACCTGGTTGCGCAAGGCGCGCCCGACGGAACTGGTTCTCTAACTCTTTCTAACGATTATCCAAGGAATACCGGATATGGCTTTTCGCCTTCGTTTTATCAAAGACAACACCAAAATCGATTTTATGGGGCACCATAAAACCGGCATGTTCATCGGCATTGCGCTGATTGTGGCGACGTTCTTCCTGCTGTTCACGCGCGGGCTCAACTACGGCATCGATTTCACCGGCGGCGTGCTGATGGAAGTTTCCGTGCCTGAAGGCATGAAAGTCGAAGATGTGCGCAATAAGCTGGGCGAACTGAAAGCCGGCAAGCCGTCCATTCAGGAATTTGGCGAAAACACGCTGATGATTAAAATTCCCGGCAAGGAAGCGGACACCGCGACGCAAAAAGAAATCTATGCCGAAGTGTCAAACGCGCTTGGCAAAGATGTCGAATTCCGCCGCACCGAATACGTCGGCCCGCAGGTGGGTAAAGAATTGATTATGACGGGCGTCTGGGCATTCGTTTATTCGATGATAGGCATCATGTGCTATATCTGGATGCGCTATGAATGGCAGTTCGGCGTGGCAAGCATTGCCTCGCTGGCGCATGACGTTATCCTGACGCTGCTGTTTTTTATCATCACGGGCATCGAATTCGACCTTGCAACCGTTGCGGCTATCTTGCTGGTTGCGGGTTATTCGGTGAACGATACCGTCATTGTGTTTGACCGTATCCGCGAAAAGCTGCGCAAATACCGAAAAATGCCGCTGCCGGAAGTTCTCAACATCGCTATTAACGAAACGCTGGGGCGTACGCTTATCACCAGCTCCACAACCTTTGCCGTTATGTGCGTGCTGGCGGTTTTGGGTGGCGCGGCTATTCAGGGCTTTATCTACGCCATGATACTCGGCATCGTTATTGGTACGCTGTCGTCTATTTATGTTGCGGCGCCGGTGCTGATTTACCTCAAAGTCCGCCCTGAAACGCTTGCGCAGAGCGAAGAAGCGGAAGCGGATGGGGCGGCTGAAAAGGCCTAAGCTGTCTTCTAAAAAAATAAACAAAGAAGAGCGCCTTTATACGGGCGCTCTTTTTTTGTGTAGAGATTTTGTTTTTTTATTCAGGGCGGTCGCCGCTCTCGACGTTTTCTTCGTCCATATAATCGGCCAGCACCAGCTGCATGCCGAACCAGCGCCAGCTTTGCGGCTGCCCCGGAATGATGGTGTCGTCGGGCATGGTGCAGTTGATGCGCGTGCGGCGCTCTTCCAGCATGCGGTCAAGGCGGATTTCAACGCGGTTGCCGCCCGGCTTCACAAGTTCAGCCTTGCCGATACCGGAAATAAAGCAGGAAAGCTTGCCAAGGTCTGTCAGCTCCGGCGTCACGGTAAAGCCGATAGGCGGCGGATTTTCACCGACAATCATATTGTCGGGCATAATGTCGGATACGGGCAGGGGCAGGGCGTTTGCCGTCAGCATAAAGCGGTCAAGGTCGCCAAAGGTATCGGTCATAATAAACCGCGGCACGGCGGTAAAATCGCTTCCCGCATAAGCGACGCCGGATTGCTGTGAAAAGGCGGCTTCGAATTTGTATTCCGCCACCTGCTTGCGCACGTCTGCTGAATATTCGCCATAGGGATAGGCGAAAAATTGCGGGTCTTCGCCGAATTCCGCGCGGTAGCGGCTGACGGCGCGGTTAATGGCCTCCGCATTCTTTTCGGGGCTTTGCTGCGCCATGTGGCTATAGCTGGCCGGAAGGATGGCAAGGTCTGCCAGTTTATTCCGGCGCAGGGCGCGCATTTCGCGCCACGTCATGTGGTTGGCCGCGTTGTTGTCGGCCATGTCGCTGGCATAAAAAACGGTATAGGGCAGGCCGGCTTCGTGCAGCAGCGGCACAGCGTTTTGCAGGGTGGATTTCCATCCGCCCTCCAGCGTAATCGAAATGGCGCGCTGGGGCAGGGCTTCGCCGGCCTTCAACGCCTTGATGATGGTCTTGAGCGGCAGGACGGTATAGCCGTCGGTTTGCAGCTCGCGGATATGCTCGCGGAACTGCTCAACTGAAATGCTGCTTTGGGGCATCGCTTCTTCGCCCACGCGCTGATAAACAAAAACGACGGCGCTGGCGCGGTCCGCGCTGATACTGGCGGCATAGGCGGCTCTTTGGGGCATGAAAGCCATGCCCAGCGCAAAAGCGGCAGAGAGGCTTTTGTGCAAAAGCCCCCTGTACAAACCGCCATAATTATGTTTTTGAATAGTCAGCATCTTTTCGTCTAATCACCGTTAACGGGAGCGTATCTTAACATGGCATCCGCCGTATTAACAGACCAGGCTTTGGATACGATTTTTCGCACCGCCCGCACCGCAAACGGGTGGCAGGACAAGCCGGTTTCCACCGAATTGCTGCGTCAAATCCATGACTTAATGAAATTCGGCCCGACGGCGGCGAACAGCTGCCCGCTGCGTATCCTGTTCCTGCAATCGCAGGAGGCCAAGGCGCGGCTGAAGCCGTTTTTGATGGAATCGAACATCGAAAAAACCATGGCCGCGCCTGCGGTGGCGCTGCTGGCGATGGATATGCAATTCCATGAACACCTGCCGTTTTTGTTTCCGCATACGGATGCCAAGGCGTGGTACGCGGGCAACGATGCGCTGATTGCCGAAACGGCATTTCGCAACAGCAGTCTTCAGGCCGGATATTTCATTCTTGCCGCGCGCGCCCTCGGCCTTGATTGCGGTCCCATGTCCGGCTTTGACGCCGCAGGTGTGAACGGAGAATTTTTTGCAGATGGACGCTTCAAGGTGAACTTCATTTGCAACCTCGGCTATGCCGACCATAGCAAAACTTTCGGCCGCAGTCCGCGCTTCGGCTTTGATGACGTGGCGAAGGTTCTTTGACATGAAATGCCTTGCCGTCAATACAGCGAATACCATCCTTTCCGTTGCACTGTGCGATGGTGAGCAGACGCTGTATTTTTTCGAAACACCCGAAACGCGCGACCAGGGCGGCCTGCTGCTCGGCCATGTGCAAAAGGCGCTGGCGGCAGCGGGCATCGGTTATGACGGCATAGACCTTATGGCCGTCGGCACGGGGCCCGGCAGCTTTACGGGCATCCGCATCGGCATTGCGGCCATGCGGGCGCTGGCCATGGCTGCAAACAAGCCGATTATCGGCTTGAACAGTTTTGACTTGTTTTCCGTAAATGATTCAGACGCACTGAACATCATCGCCATCGAAGCCTGGCGGGAAGAACTTTATTTCCAATCCGGCAACGACGCCCCCGTGAACGAAGCGCCAGATGTTTTCGCGCGCCGTTTCGCGGACTATAAAGGTGATATCGTGATTTCCGGTGATGCGGCAGAAAAACTGGCGCCGCACCTGCCCAAAGCGCGGCTGGCCGGTGCGCCTGCCGATGCGCGCCATCTGGCGCAAAAGGCGGCGGCGCGTTTCGCGGCGGAGGGGGCCGCGGCGCACCGTCCGGCACCCTTTTATTTGCGCCCCGCGGATGTTACGATTTCAGCAAATAAAAACCGCCATATCGAAGGGCAGTAAGCCAGCATGACCGACGTCAAAAACCCGAAGTCCGACCTTATGGCGCATACGGCGACGATTGTGGCGGCCTATGTATCGCGTCACGATGTGCATGACCTGCACACGCTGATACGGCAGGTGCATAAAACCCTGACGTCGATTGAGCAGGAAAGCCATGCAGCCCCCGCAGGCGGCGCGCAAATGCAGCAGCCTGCCGTGCCTGTCAAAAAATCGGTGATGCCGGATTACATCGTCTGCCTTGAAGACGGCAAGAAACTCAAGATGCTCAAACGCTATCTGAAATCTGCCTACGACATGACGCCGGAGCAATACCGCGAAAAGTGGAATCTGCCCGCCGACTATCCCATGGTCGCGCCGAATTACGCAGAAAAACGCAGCCATCTGGCCAAGGAAAGCGGCCTTGGCGTGAACCGGAAGAAATAAACCAATTGTTTCTGATTACTTCGAAAGCTCTTCCGCGCGTTTGCTGGCGGCGGCGAGGGCTTCGTCGAACAATGCCTGCATGCCGGTTTCGCCGCGCATCAGCACGGCAAGCGCGGCGGCGGTGGTGCCGCCGGGGCTGGTGACGTTTTCGCGCAGCTTGGCCGCAGGGATATCGGCGCTATCTTTTGCCAGCAACGCGCTGCCAATCACGGTCTGGCGGGCAAGGCGGGCAGCGGTTTCGGCATCAAGGCCGAGTTTTTCACCCGCAGCGGCCATGGCTTCGATAAGCAAAAATACATAGGCGGGGCCGCTGCCCGAAAGGGCGGTTACGGGGTTGAGCTGTTTTTCATCATCCGCCCAGATAAAATCACCAACGGCGGAGAGCAAATCCTGCGCCTGTTTTTTCTGCGCATCTGTGACGGCGGCATTCGCGCAGGCGACTGTCATGCCTGCGCCAATCGCGGCGGGGGTATTGGGCATCGCGCGCACCACAGCGGCTTCGCTGCCCAGATGCTGTTCGAAAAACGATACCGGCTTACCCGCAGCGATAGATATAAACAGCGCGCCATTTTGCGCGAAGCGTTTATATTGCGCGGCCATATCCGGCAATACCTGCGGCTTTACCGCAAAAACGATAACATCGGGTTTATAGGTAGGTGGCAGGTCGCCTAAAAGCTGCACATGCGGCACGTCGGCCGGAATGGCGCCCGGTTCGATAACGTAAATCTGCTGGCACAGGCGGCGTTCAAGCCAGCGCGCCAAAAGCGCCTGACCCATCTTGCCGCAACCGACCAGAAGCAAATTCATGACGGGAAAAGCTTAGGCTTCGCCAACCGTATCAAACACGGCGGCGCTAAGGTTGTCTTGCAGGCGTACATCGCCCGACTGCACCAGCTGGAACGTGGTGTAGAAACGGTTGCATTCCGACATGGCGATATCGACAACGTCGTGGATGGTGTCAATGGCGATACCCGAAGGTATCATGCGCAGAAGCAGCGTGTGACGGAACGTGGGGTAGGTACCTTTGTTCGACAGGTCGAAGTGGCCGAGCCAGATGTTTTCGTTAATCTGCTCCAGCGTGCGGCAGGCCATTTCATATTGTTCTTCCGCGATTTCAACGGGCATGGAGCAAGACAGCAGCAGCGCGGAAAATTCATCTTGCCATTCCAGCCAGATTTCCAGCGGGCCATGCTGGCCGGGAACTGTCATGACAAAGAAATCTTCATCCGTGCGGGTGAAGTTCCAGCCTTTGGAGCGCGCCAGTTCCTCCACCATATCGAGCGGGTTGTTATCGTCATGCGCAAGTTCAAACGGAGAGCCAATCATTTCTTTGCTTTCTTTCGCGTTGCGGTCTTTTTGGGCGCGGCCTTCTTGGCGGTTTTCGCCTTGGCCGGAGATTTCTTTTTGCCTTCTAGGGAGTCAAGGCGGGCTTCCAGTTCTTCCACCTTTGCGCGGGCGCGGGCGGCGAGCGCCTCTACACGGTCAAATTCTGCGCGGGTGACAAGCTCGCTCTCGGCGAGTATCTGGTCAACGCGCTGCTTCACCATGGCTTTAATCTGGTGGCGCACTTCGCTGACAGAACCCAGCGCCCCCGTGGCCATGCGGGCCATATCGTCGAGGAACTTGAGGCCGTCCATATCCAGGCCTTGTTTCAGCTTTTCGCGCGCGTTTCTCATAATCCACCTCTTGAGTGCCTTTTGGTAACACGTTCGCCGCCGAATTTGCAATAAAAAAACATGGCTTTGGCGGGGTGTCAGGGCTATAAAATAGCTGAAAATTCAAAAAGAAGCCACCGAAAGTAAGTAAATTATCATGACCGGCCTGCCTTTCCCTGAAATCGACCCCATCGCCATCAGTATCGGCCCCATATTCGGCTTTGGTCCCGTGATGATACGCTGGTACGCGCTGGCCTATCTGGCCGGATTTATGGGCGGGTGGTTTTACGGCGGCCATCTGGCCGAACTTGACCGCGACCGCAGGCCGAACCGTGAAGACATCGACAATATCCTCTCGTGGCTGATGCTGGGCGTTATTCTGGGCGGGCGTATCGGTTATGTGCTGTTTTACAACTTTGCCGAATACGCGGCGCACCCGCTGAGCATTTTCAAGGTATGGGAAGGCGGCATGTCTTTCCACGGCGGGCTTATCGGTGTGGTTTTTGTCATTCTGGCTTTTTGCCGCCATCACAAAATCAACCCGCTGGCGATGGGGGACATCGTGGCGACGGTGGTGCCTATCGGTCTTTTCTTCGGACGTCTTGCCAATTTTATCAATGGCGAGTTGTTCGGCCGCATCACGACCGTGCCTTGGGCGATAAACTTTCCGGCAGGTGGCGGGCTACCAAGGCATCCGAGCCAGCTTTACGAAGCCTTCCTTGAAGGTATCGTTCTTTTCATCATTCTGTTTTTCATGTCGCGCAATGCAAAAATCCGCCGTATGCACGGCGTTTTGTTCGGCACGCTTTTGGCGGGCTATGGCACGTCGCGTTTCCTTGTCGAATTCGTGCGCGAGCCTGACCCGCAGCTGGGTCTGTTTTTGCAGTATTTCTCGATGGGGCAGTTCCTGTGTTTGCCGATGATTGCCCTCGGTTTCCTTATCATCCATTACGCGCGCAAAAAAGATGCAGCAACCAACAGCGGCCAGCAAAAAGCCTGATCTTTCAAAGCAGGCGCAGGATTTGATAGCGCATATCCGCACGCACGGCGGCATCAGCGTGGCCGAATACATGCAGTGCGCCGTTTCGGCCTATTACGCGCATGCGCGCCCGTTTGGCAAAGAGGGGGATTTTGTCACGTCGCCGGATATCAGCCAGCTTTTCGGTGAAATGATAGGACTCTGGTGCGCTGATATATGGATGCAGGCGGGTAAGCCTGCGCGCGTCATGCTGGCCGAACTGGGGCCGGGGCGCGGAACGCTGATGGCGGATATTTTGCGCACCGCGCGCAACTGGCCGGAATTTCACGCTGCGCTTTCTGTGCATCTGGTCGAAACCAGCCCGCAGCTGCGCGCGCAGCAGGCCGCCGCACTGGGCGATGCCGTTTGCGCGTGGCATGACGATATAGGCGCTTTGCCGCAGGATGCGTTCAGTCTGATTGTATCCAACGAATTTTTCGACGCGCTGCCGGTGCGTCAGTTCATCCGCCGCCATGGCGCATGGCAGGAACGCTATGTGCAGTGGGACGAGGCCGAAGAAACCCTTTGCTTCACCTGCCGTGCGGCGGACGATGCCGCAGCGCATATTCCGCCCACGCTGCAAGATGCGCCGGAGGGCAGCGTGTTTGAATGCAGCCCGCAAAGTCGCAGGGTTGCACAAGCCCTCGGCGCGCATATTGCGAAAACAGGCGGCGCCTGCCTTGCTATTGACTACGGCCATGCCCAAAGCGGTTTTGGCGATACGCTGCAGGCTGTCAGCCGCCACCAATACGCCGATGTACTGGACGCGCCCGGCATGCGCGATGTGACGGCGCATGTCGATTTCGGGGCGCTGGTGCATGCAGCAGCGGCAGGCGGGGCGGATGTTCTGCCTGTCACGACGCAGGGGAAATTCCTGAACGCCCTTGGCATACAGATGCGGGCGCAAAAACTGGCCGCGCGCGCAACGCCGCAACAGCAGGCACAGATACCGCTCGACCTGCACCGCCTGACCGCGCCGTCGGCCATGGGGGATTTGTTCAAGGTGATTTGCTGGCAGCAAAAAGGCAGCGCCGCCACGCCTGCCGGATTTGAAAAAGGGGAATAGGGCATGCGTTTTCTGACCACGGGGCTTGAAGACATAAAATACCTGCGCCACGGTTTTTTTACGCGCCTTGGCGGCGCCAGCGGCGGGGTATTTGGCGGCCTCAATTGCGCTTTTTCATCGGGTGACAACCCTGAACATATCGCCATGAACCGCGCCAAGGTGGCGGAAACGCTGGGCATCCCGTCTGAAAGCCTGCTGACGCTCAAACAGGTGCATAGCGCCCGCGTGGTGACAATTGCCGAGGGCTGGACGCATGAAACCGCCCCGCAGGCTGATGCGCTGGTTACCGACCGCAGGGGCATCGCTCTTGGTGTTCTGACAGCTGATTGCGCGCCGGTGCTGCTGGCCACACGCGGCAAAAAAATCATCGGCGCCGCACATGCGGGGTGGAAAGGCGCCGTTGGCGGCGTGATTGAGGCCACTATCGAGGCCATGGAAAAACTGGGTGCGGCGCGCGAAGATATATCCGCGGCCATCGGCCCCTGCATCGGGCCTTTGTCTTACGAAGTCAGCCTTGATTTCCAAAAACCGTTTATTGAGCAGGATGCGCAAAACGCGCAGTTCTTCCGCCCCGCGCCGAAAGACGGGCATTTGATATTCGATTTGCCGTCATACGCCAAACACCGTTTGCGTCTTGCGGGTATCCAGACGATATATGACACGCAACAAGACACGCTGCCCAATGAAACGGCGTTTTACAGTTACCGCCGCAGTTGCCAGCGCGGTGAAAAAGATTATGGCCGCCAGATTTCTGCGATTGTTATTCGCTGATAGAAAAAATTACGGCGTCTTGCCGTTATTGCCGTGACGGGGCTTGATGGTGGGCGTTTTGCCAAGCGTCAGGTCGCTTTGGGTTTCGGCGCTGGCGCTGCGTTCTTCTTCGGCTGTTTTCACGGTTTGTGCAGTTTCCAGCATGAAGAAAGAAAACTCGGTATAATATTTGCGGACGCTGTTATAGGTCTCCAGCAAAATACTCGGCGTCTTTTTGTAATCTTCAAGCGCGCGCACCATATCCAGCGTCACATCGGCCAGCTGTGCGGAAGCGTTCTTGGGCAAATAAGGCAGATTTTCGGGCGCGGCGAGGGGGCGGAAAACACCGTAAAGCCCCTCCAGCGTCGATGCGGTGAAGTTGTCCATTTCCGCAAAGCCCGACAGCACTTTTTCAAGGCGGTTCACGGCCGCATTCATCATCATGGCGCATAGTTCCTGCTTTTGCTCTGTCGTTTGCGCTTTGTGGCGCATCAGCAGCGTGAACTTGGCGACAGCCATTTGCCAATTGCCTTCGCCCGCGCCGATAGCTTGCGCGGTCTGGTTGAATTCCTTGGAAAGGCTTACATAATTTTCGGACATAACCGGAGCGTAGCAAGCCGTTTTCCCTAAGTCAATTTACAAGTTTTTTGGCAGGGAAGCCTATTATTTTGGCTTTGGAAACAGTAGTATCTACGCGGTTTTGCCCCATATCGCGACGAACAGGACGGAATGCCATGAAGCTTATTTCCTGCACCAGCAACCAACCGCTCGCCGAGGCGATTTCCGCCTATCTGGGCATTCCGCTGACCGAAGCGAACGTGAAGCGTTTCGCGGATCAGGAAATCTTCCTGGAAGTTCTCGACAACGTGCGCGGCGAAGATGTTTTCGTTATCCAGCCGACGTCGTATCCCGCGAACGACCATCTGATGGAACTGCTGATTATGATTGATGCGCTGAAGCGCGGCTCTGCCCGCCGCATCACCGCGGTCATTCCGTATTTCGGCTATGCGCGGCAAGACAGAAAAACGACGGCGCGCTCGCCGATTTCGGCCAAGCTGGTTGCGAACCTGATTACCACGGCGGGTGCTGACCGCGTGCTGACCATGGATTTGCACGCAGGGCAAATTCAGGGGTTCTTTGATATTCCCGTTGATAACCTTTTTGCAGGTACGCCTGTTTTCGTGCCGTATATCCAAAAGGCCTGCAAGGTCGATAACCTGACCATCGTATCCCCCGACGTCGGCGGCGTGGTGCGCGCGCGTGCCTTTGCCAAGCGTCTGGATGATGCAGGCCTTGCCATTATCGACAAACGCCGCGAGCGTGCGGGCATTTCCGAAGTCATGCATGTCATCGGCGAAGTCGCGGGGCGCGACTGCATCCTGATTGACGATATGGTCGATTCTGCGGGCACTATCTGCAATGCGGCGGCGGCTTTGATG
Source organism: Micavibrio sp. UBA2020 (assembly GCA_002334985.1). GTDB lineage: Bacteria > Pseudomonadota > Alphaproteobacteria > Micavibrionales > UBA2020 > UBA2020. Next base: position 12,270 of record DDBY01000161.1, on the reverse strand, counting down.
GAACACGGCGCGGCGTCTGTGCGCGCGGTGGCGTCGCACGGCGTTTTCTCCGGCAGCGCGGTCGAGCGGATTGAAAAATCCCCGATGGTTGAAATGCTGGTGACAGACAGCATCCGCGCGTCGGATAAAATCAAATCCTGCGCGAAAATCAAATTCCTGTCCGTTGCGCCCTTGTTCGGCGAAGCCATCCTGCGCATCAGCGAAGAGCGTTCGGTTTCGTCGCTTTTCGATACCGTACCCGCCAGCGCGTAAAAATTACGGTTTTGGCTGATTTTTTTGCGCCTTCGCGGCTTCGCGCCGCGGAATGACGCGGCTGTTGATGTCCTCAATCAGGAAATCCGCGACCTTGCCGGCCAGAACGCCCGCGGTCTTGCCTGCAATCACGGCTCCGCCCACAAGAAAGGCTGTGGCGAGGGCGGGTGTGGCCGCAGGCACCGCCGCGACAGCGCCGAAGATAGAGGCTAGGAAAATCCCGCGCTCCACAATACGACCGCCGTTTTTCAGGTTGGCCGTGTTGTAAATGGCGCGGTTGATATCGGACGGCCCCAGAAACGGGCGCCCCAGCACATAGCCGAGGGTCGGCTGTACGGCGGATTTCTGCGCCAGCCAGTTGAAAATCTTTTTCATGGTGCCATCTCTCCGCTTGGGTACAGGATAGTTCTGAATCCCATATTTACCGCTGCCTGTAAAGACGGGTAGATTATTGAAATTAAAGCGTATTTTTCGAGGGGCAGCGGCGCGGGCGGGACGGATGCGCCGAAATTCATAATTCCCTTGATTTTTCAGTGTGATTGGCTTTATATACGCCGTTCCCGCAGGCAGCACCCCTGGAGGCTATGCGGGTACGTCCAAAACCAAACTGAAACAAAAGGATAAGATATCATGGCACAAAACAAAACGACGCTTGCGGCTGAAGCACGCGCGAAGGCCGGTAAGGGGGCCGCCCGTGCAGTACGTCGCGAAGGTAAAGTTCCCGCCGTTGTTTACGGCGACAACAAAGAACCGCTGCTCATCTCCATCGCCGAGCGCGTTCTCGTCAAGGAACTGTCCAACAAGAAATTCTTCACGCACCTGTGCGACCTGACCATTGACGGCAAAACCTATCTGGTTCTGCCGCGTGACGTTCAGCTGCACCCCGTGAACGACCGTCCGGAACATGCAGACTTCCTGCGCGTTTCCGATAAAACCATCATTCGCGTCAACGTGCCCGTGCGCGTGTCGAACGAAAAAGCATGCCCCGGCCTTGTCAAAGGCGGCGTGCTCAACCTCGTTCACCACGAACTCGAAGTATATTGCAAAGCAACCGACATCCCCGAAGAATTCGTGGCTGACCTGACCGGTCTGGATGTTGGCGGTTCCGTACACATCGAAAACCTGAACCTGCCCAAAGGCGTCGAGCCGACGCTGGAAGGCAACTTCACCGTTATCACCCTCGTGGCGCCGACCGCCATGAAGGCTGAAGCGGAACCGGCCGCTGCTGCGGCTGCCGCGCCTGCTGCTGCTGCACCCGCAGCTGCCGCTCCGGCGAAGAAGTAACCTCCGTTCAGGGGTGGTAAGCTGGCATGAGGCTGTTTGTCGGATTAGGCAATCCCGGCCCCAAGTATCAGCACAACCGCCACAATATCGGATTTATGGCGATGGACGTTTTCGTCCGTCGCCATAATTTTTCCGACTGGTCTAAAAAATTTCAGGGCGAAATCTCGACCGGAACGCTGGAGGGGGAAAAGATTATCCTCCTCAAGCCGCAAACCTTCATGAACCTGTCGGGTCAGTCGGTGCAGGCGGCGGCGGCGTTTTATAAAATTGCGCCCGAAGATACCGTCGTTTTCTATGACGAACTGGATTTGCAACCGGGCAAGCTGCGCGTTAAAAAAGCAGGCGGCAGCGGCGGGCATAACGGCATCAAATCCATCGACAGCCATTTGGGGCAAGACTATTGGCGCGTGCGCCTTGGCATCGGGCATCCGGGCGATAAAAACCTTGTCAGCAACTATGTGCTGGGGGATTTTGCCAAGGCGGACGATGCGTGGCTCGCGCCGCTGCTGGATGCGCTGGCCGACCATGCACCACGCCTTGCCGCAGGAGATATGGACGGGTATATGAGCAAGGTAGCGCAGGCTTTGCAGCCGCCGCGCGAAGCTAAACCGAAAGACGACAAAACAAAGCCTGACGTTCAGGACAAAAAGAAAGCACAGAAGGAATAAAAAATGGGTTTCAACTGCGGTATCGTCGGCCTGCCTAACGTAGGCAAATCCACGCTGTTCAACGCGCTCACCGCCACGGCGGCGGCGCAGGCGGCGAATTACCCTTTCTGCACTATCGAGCCGAACGTCGGCCGCGTCGCCGTGCCGGATGCGCGCCTCGATACCATCGCCAAAATCGGCAAGTCGCAAAATATTGTGGCAACGCAGCTGGAATTCGTGGACATCGCAGGTCTTGTCCGCGGCGCATCGAAGGGCGAGGGGCTGGGCAACCAGTTTCTGGCCAACATCCGCGAGACGGATGCCGTGCTGCACGTCCTGCGCTGCTTCGAAGATGAAAACGTCACCCACGTCGAAGGCGGCGTTGACCCTATCCGTGACAAGGAAATCATCGATACCGAATTGATGATTGCCGACATGGAAAGCCTTGAAAAGCGCGTCGATGCCCTGCGCAAGAAAGCCAAGGGCGGCGACAAAGAAGCCGCGCTGCAAGTCGAAATCATCGACCGCTGCCTGGTGGAGCTGCGCGACGGCCGCCCCGCGCGCATCGTCAAGCGCGACAACGAAGACCAGGAACGCGCGTTTCAAAGCCTGCAGCTGTTGACCTCCAAACCTGTTCTTTACATCTGCAACGTGCTGGAAAACGACGTTGAAAAGGGCAACAAACACACTGCGCGCGTGGCCGACATGGCCAAGGCCGAAGGCGCGGGCTACGTCATCATCTGCGCGGCTATCGAAGCGGAAATCGCGCAGCTGGGCTCTGACGAAGAAAAAATCGAATTCCTCTCCACCATGGGGCTGGACGAGCCGGGACTGAACCGCGTTATCCGCGCGGGTTACCAGCTGCTCGGCCTTATCACTTTCTTCACCGTCGGCCCGAAAGAGGCGCGCGCGTGGACGGTGCGTAAACTCTCGAAGGCGCCGCAAGCGGCGGGTGTCATCCACACCGATTTCGAACGCGGATTCATTCGCGCCGAAACCATCGACTTCAACGATTTCGTGAACCTCGGCGGTGAAACCGCCGCCAAAGAAGCCGGCAAAATGCGCTCCGAAGGCAAGGAATACGTTGTGAAAGACGGCGATATCATGCTGTTCCGCTTTAACGTCTAAGTGGGCAGATATCAGGAGGCTCAAGATGGACAGGGGAAAATGGGCAGCTTCCGAGAAACTACGAAAAGTAATTTTCGGATACGACTTACTGTCTAGGTCTTTGATTGTGTTTGCATCCGAAGCTGAAGCTATTGCGGCGGTAGAGGGGTTAACCATAGCAGAAGGTCACTATAAATTTTTTTCTGCAGAGGGCTCTCCTTTGGAAGCCGTTTTCTCGACTCAGGCTCAAATTCATCACGGTCATAATACATACACCAATGGCGTTTATACTCTGAAACCCTGTAATAAAGGCGCGCCGCTACAAGCTTTCCTTCTAATCGTCGAGTGTAAGGATGAGGCAAAATCCGGACTTTCCACGTTGCGTGATATCGAACAATTTTTGCTTGATAAGCAGATATAGTTTACAGCGCTATATTTAGTAGCATTTGACGTATTCATCCCATAACCGCTATAATAGGGCTCTGGGGAACCGGAGGGTTTGTGCATGGCAACAAACGGGGCTTCCAACGGTACGGGCGGCGGGCCGGTGAACGGCAATGACAAAACGCTGTCGCCCGCCTTCAACGACATAAACGCGGATGCGCAGCCCGACCTTTTGAGCGCGGCTGAATTTGCCGTGGCCTGCAGCGCCATGGCGCGCGATTATCTGGATAGCAAGACTGCGCAGGAAACCCCGTCGCTGCTCTACATCACCGGTCTGCCCGGCGCAGGCAAGAGTACCTTTGCCGCCGCCGCCAAAGCGAAAAAGCCGGAACTGCAAGACGCCGCCCATATCAATTTCGACGATTTGCGCGTGTATCACCCGCGCTATGCCCAGCATGTGCAAAAAGACAGTGTGAATGCCGCCGCGCGCATCGACAAAGCCGTCGAGACGCTTATCGGCTGGCTGGGCGAGGAAGCGGCGCAGCGCAAGGTCAACGTCATCCTTGACGATGCTGCGATGGGACAGGACATTACAAAACTTATTTTGGCGCCGTTCCGTGACGGTGGCTATGACATCAGCGCCGTTGTTGTCGCCGTGCCGTCGGTTGTGGCGCGCCAGTCTGTGCATTTGCGGTTTGAAGAAAACTTCGCCGCCGCGCGGCAGGGGCAGGACGTCATTCCGCGCTGGGTGAACAAGGACGAGCAGGATACTGCGCCCGCCGCACTCGTTGAAACAGTCGAGACGCTGGAGCAGGATAAAATCGCCCGCCGTATGGTCGTGGTTGACCGGCAAAATAACCTTCTTTACAGCACCAACTTACACCCGCACCAAATCAGTGCTTCTGACGCGGTGAAGCAGGAAATGCGGCGCGAGCTGACGGCTGAGGAAACCACCGTCTATCAGAACAAGGCCATGATGATTTCCATCCTGATGCAAGCGCGCGAAGGGGCGATGACGCCGCCGGAAAATCCTGCTGCGACGCAGCAAAAAACGCCGCGCCAGCGCAAGAAATTTTAAGCCCGAAACATCCGTTTATGTTAACGCTGGCCGCGGTTGGTTATAGGCTGGCGGACGTTTTTTTGTTATCTTGGCGCATCCCATTTTAGCGACAGGAGCGCGCGCCATGAAAATCCATACCGTCAAGTTTCATCCTGAAAAAGCCTTGCTGAAAAAACAAGACCAGCTGGCCTGGAAAATCGCCGCGCTGGCCGCTGCGACCAAGGATGAAGACCTCGACGCTGACGTTGTGGACATGGTGAAAAACCGCATCATCGATAACGCCGCCATCGCCATCGCCGCTGTCAACGAACACGCCGTTACGGTTGCCCGCGACAAAGCCATGGCATCCGAAGGCATCGGCCGCGCCACGATTTACGGTCTGCCTAAATCACGTCTGTTCGGCCCGCGCGAAGCGGCGTTTGTGAATGCGGTTGCCGTGCGTTTCCGCGACCAGGATGATACTTATCTGGCGGCCGAATACTCGCACCCTGACGATAACATTTCCCCCATTCTGGCGGTGGCGCAGCAGCTGGGCATTGGCGGCAAAGACCTCATACGCGGTATTGCCGTAGCGTATGAAATTCACGTCGCGCTTGTCGGCACTGGCAACGGTACGGGCATCTGCCTGCACAAACACAAAGTTGACCACATGACGCATATCGCCGCGGCCTCTGCCGCTGGTCTTGGCGCCATGTTGCGCCTGCCGGTTGAACAGATTTACCACACGGTGAATTTTGCCGTGCATAACGCCATTTCGTCGCGCCAGTCGCGCAAGGGCGATATCGGCGCGCAAAAAGAATTTGTGCCCGGTTTCAGCGCCGAAATCTCCATCGACGCGCTCAATGCCGCCATGCACGGCCTCAAAGGCCCGAACCCGGTGTACGAGGGCGAGGACAGCATCATCCGCCGTTTCCTTGACGGTAAAAACAACCCCGATGCGGAATACAAAGTCGAACTGGCCGAGCCGGGCGACAAGCTGCGCAACATCATGATGACCTACCCGAAAGAACATGCTTTCGAATACCAAGGTCAGGCTATCATCGATATGGCGCTTGAAATGGTCGCCAAGCTGCCGAAGAAATCTGACGGCAAAACGGTTGATTGGGCGCAGATTGACGGCATCGTGCTTGAAACCAGCCACCACACCGACCACGTCATCGGCACGGGGGCGCATGACCCGCAGAAAGTGGACCCCGACAGCCCGCGCGGTACGCTTGACCATTCCATTATGTTCGCGATTGCGCGCTCCATCCAGCTCGCCCGCTGGGACGAAGATGTGTACGACATCAAAGCGGAAGAAAAAGAAGAACTTCGCGCCGCCATGCTCAAAATCCAGACCGTGCAAGTGGCGGAATGGGAACGCCGCTATCACAGCACCGACCCGAAAGAACAATCTTTCGGCGGCAAGATGATTGTGACACTGAAAGACGGCACCAAAGTGTCCGATGAAAAAGCCTGCGCCAACGCGCACCCGCTCGGCTCCACCCCGTGGAAGCGTCCGCAGTACATCAAGAAGCTTGAAAGCCTGACCAAGCATCTGCTGAGCGAGAAGGCGCGTGCGAGCTTCCTTGCATCCGTCGACAAGCTGGAAACGCTGGATGCCGCCAAGCTCGCCGAGATGACGCCCGAAGTTGATAGCGCCAAGCTGGAAGAGCTGAAAACCACCGGCGTTTACAACGCGCTGCGCGGCTGCACCGCAGGCGCCTGCAAAACGGAGAAATGCGCGTAATGACAAAAACATCCGCAGGGCAAAAATTCCGTGACGCTATGCAATCCGCACTCAAAGCGGGTGCGCCGCTGCATATCGTCGGCGTGGCTGACGGCAGCGATGCGCTTGAGGCGGAGCGCGCCGGGTTTGCCGCCATCTATCTTTCTGGCAGCCAGATGGCAGCATCGCGCGGATGGGCAGATATCGGCCGCCTTGAACTGCGCCATGTCGCCGAAAGCGTGCAGCGCATCATGGACAGCGGCACGACCTTGCCGCTGCTGGTGGATATCGACACGGGTTTTGACGACGTTGCGGAAACCATCCGCACGCTGGAGAGCATGGGCGTTGCCGCCGTGCATCTGGAAGACCAGGAAGACCTCAAAGCCTGCGGACATTTACCGGGCAAACACGTCGTCAGCAAAGACGCCGCCACCGACCGCGTTGCGCGCGCCATTGCCGCCAAAAAAGACAGCGCCTTCGTTCTGATGGCGCGTACCGATGCGCTGGCGGTCGAGGGGATGGAAAAAACGCTGGCGCGTATTGAATCCTACGCAAAGGCGGGGGCAGATATTATTTTTGCCGAAGCCTTCCCCGACAGCAATACCTATGCCGATGTCAAACGCGCAGCGGGCGGCAAGCCTGTGCTCGCCAATATGACGGAATTCGGCAAAGTCGCGCTCAAAACCCCGGCGGAGCTGGCACAGGAAAGCGGCGGCAACATCGACATCGTTCTCAATCCTCTGTCCGTCTATCGCGGCCAGCGCGAAACGGCGGCGAAGATGTACAAGGAAATCCATGACAAGGGCACGCAGCGCGACCTCGCCAACAGCGGCCAGCTGCAAACGCGCGAAAGTTTTCAGTCGTTGATTGATTACGAAGGGCAGGTCGCGGACCGCGCCAAGCTGCTTGGCACGGATACGCCGCAAAAAAAAAAGCGTATAGACTTTAAACCGTAATGTTCAGATTGTTGCCGCGGTACGCATCGACGGAGGCGGCGACCATCTCGACGATGCTCTGCTGCGCCTGTGCGTTTTGCTTGACCATCTGCGTTGTGATGGCTTGCTGAAACATGGCTTGCTGTGCGGCGATGGCGGCGAGTTCCATGGAAAATCCCCTTTGAAGTTTTATTATAAAGCCACAAAGGTTAATAGAATATTAATTTTTGGAACATGCTGATTTCCAAGGACATTTTCCCCCTTGCCAGCGGCGGGGAGAGGGCGTAATTCATTATCAGCACATCAAAAAAACCATGCCCGCATCAAGGCGGCTTCTGGATAGAAAAGGATACCATCATGTCTGAATCTGCATCCGCACCTGTTATCGCCAAAGGTCTTGCCGGTATTTATTCCGACACGTCGCGTGTTTCCAAGGTTTTTGACGATACCAATACGCTGACCTATTTCGGCTATCCGGTGCAGGAACTGGCCGAACATTGCCGGTTTGAAGAAGTGGCCTATCTGCTCTGGCACGGCGAGCTGCCGACGGCGGAACAGCTGAAAAAATTCGAACAGCAGGAACGCAGCGAGCGCGATATTACCGACAAAATGCTGACGGTACTGAAACAGTTCCGCAAGGATGCGCACCCCATGGATACGCTGCGCACGGCTATCAGCTTCCTCGGCGTCGAAGATGCAGAATGGGAAGACGCAAGCCCTGCGGGCAACCTGCAAAAATCCATCCGCATGCTGGCAAAAATCCCGACGATTATCGCGGCCGATTTCCGCCTGCGCAGCGGCAAGGAGCCGATTGCGCCGCGCAAGGAACTCACCATGGCGCAGAACTTCTTTTTCATGTACTTCGGTGAAGTGCCGGATGAAAAAGTCGTGCGCTGCTTTGACGCTTCACTGACGTTCTATGCGGAACATGGCTTCAACGCTTCTACCTTCACCGCGCGCACGGTCACGTCTTCGCTGTCCGATATCTATTCGGCGGTGACGGCGGCTATCGGCTCGCTCAAAGGTCCGCTGCACGGCGGCGCGAACGAGGCGGTGATGCACATGCTGCTCGATATCGGCACGCCCGAAAACGCGCAAAGCTGGATTGACGAAGCACTGTCCGAAAAGAAAAAACTGGTCATGGGCTTCGGTCACCGTGTTTACAAAAACGGCGACAGCCGCGTGCCCTATATGACCAAATACTTCCACGAAATGGCCGCCATCAAGGACGGGCAGAAGTGGGTGGAGATTGAAAAAATCCTCGAAAAAACGATGGTCGAGAAAAAGAACATCCATCCCAACCTCGATTATCCGGTCGGCCCCGCGTATTACCTGATGGGCTTTGACATTCCGGTCTTCACGCCGATTTTCGTCATGAGCCGTATCACGGGCTGGACGGCGCATATCATGGAGCAGTTGGAAAACAACAAACTGATGCGCCCGCTGTCCGTTTATAATGGCGTACCCCAGCGCACAGTGCAGCCGCTGGAAAGCCGTAAAGCGGCCTGATAAAAGTCTATTGACATAACCTTTTCCTGCGGGGATAATCCGGCATCTCCGCAGGAAAAGGATTTATTTATGCCTTTTAATTACAAAGATTTAGGCGACAGCCTCCGCCGCAAATTCGCAGGCGTTGCAGGCGCAGAAGATATGCTCCGCCGCGTGGCGTTTGAAGAAGCCATGTCGGACAGGCGCGGCGGCACGCAGCCAAGCTTTGTGCAGAGTTTGCTCAACGTCCTCGACACAAACGTGCCGAATATCAAACCGGAGGTTCTGAGCGCGGCGATGCTGCTGCCCATGCCGCGCGGCATGATGAACGAACACCGCGGGCTTGACGGTGTGGCGCCGGAGACCAAAGATTTGTATCTGCTGATGATGCGCAATCAAAACCCGGCCTTCGCCGCCACCCAATCGCCGGAGGCTGCGCAGCTGGCCATGACATTCCTGATTGTGAATGCCGAGCAGATGGAAGAAGCCCGCCGCACCCAATATGTGCCCTATGCCCAGTTTATGCGTATGGCCAGCGATATGGGCGGGCTGAAATCCATGCTGGACGGCGGCATGGTTTCATCCGGCGCGCCGCAGCTGGACAAGCTGTTTGCCGATACCGCCGCGCGTATCGACGCTGCCGCGAAAGATTTTTTCAATGCCCCGCAACTCGGCCAAAAACCGCCGCACCGCTGAGCGCGTCGTTGCGGCAGCGTGCCGCAGTTTCCCGCCTGTGGCGGCGGATAATCCGCGCGCCTTAATTCTCGGCTCCATGCCCGGCGTCAAGTCGCTGGCGGCGGGGGAGTATTACGCGCACCCGCAAAACGCGTTCGGGAAGATTTTATCAACCCTGTTCGATATGCCTGCGGGTGATTACGCGCAGCGGCTGCGTATTATCACGGAAAATAATCTGGCGCTGTGGGATGTATTGAAATATTGCGAGCGGGAGGGAAGCCTCGATTCCGCCATTGATGGCACGAGTATCGAGGTCAATGATTTTGCGGCTCTCCTCACGCAACACAAAAACATCCGCCGCGTTTTCCTGAACGGCGGCAAAGCCGCGCAGGAATTCAAACGCCGCGTATTGCCGGACTTGCCGCGCGAAATCACCGCACGGTTGAAAATAACGCAACTGCCCTCAACCAGCCCTGCACATGCGGGCATGACGTTTGCGGATAAGGCGGCCGCGTGGTCTATAATTTCTGATTTTGAAGTCCTGAAATAATCTGCGGCGCGGTCAGATGCCATGCGCGGAAACATGCGCCAAACAATATTGCGGCGCCTGATAGAAACACCAATACGCTATATTCTTTTTCGAATGAGCAGGAACCTCTCGGGCAGGATAAATCAAATGTTATTGCCGGAATGAAATAAGCGTAGGCGCTTATGATGGATGCCCAGACAATATAACGCCGCCAAATCACAGACGTATCCGCGTCCATATTGAATGTTTTTCTGAGTAGCGCCCAAAGACAAAAACCGCCCGCGATACCGGCGGGCAGGCCGTACATGGTAAGCATTATATAGCTGCCGGCTTTTTGCGGTATGGTTAGGTCAAAAAGGTAGGCCACGAAATATACGGGGAGTTGCAAAAAAATGGGCAGGCCAGACACGACAATCGCCACCGCCGCGGCCAACATCACAAACAGCCATATAAAACAACGGATAAACCAACTGCTATCGCGTAGAGTACTGGCCAGATGTTTGGGCAGCAGCCAAATCTTTACGGCAGCGTAAAAAAGAGAGATAACGACAAGCGCGCGCAACGGCAGAAATACGCCGTATAACATGCGTACTTTATCGAGAGTGAAAAGATAATTGGTCAGGGTAATCAATATCGCTGCAGAAAAGCAAAAGCCCAGGGCTTTTCTATACGATAAAGCTATCAAGCAACCTTCTCCACCACACCGCCACGCACCAGTGCGCTATAGGCTTCGCGGATTTTGCGGGTGACGGGGCCGACTTTATAGAAGGTGTCGTCAATCTGGCCGATGGGGGTGATTTCGGCGGCGGTGCCGGTGGCGAAGAATTCATCCGCTGTTTTAATCTCGTCCGGCATGATGGTGCGCACATGCATGGGAATGCCCAGCTGGTGCGCCAGTTCAATCACCGTCTGGCGTGTGATGCCGTTCAGGAAGCAATCGGGCGTCGGGGTGTGCAGCGCGCCATCTTTGACCATGAACAGGTTGGCCGATGTCAGCTCCGCCACATGGCCGCGATAATCCAGCATCAGCGCGTCGTTGCAGCCCAGTTTTTCGGCGGCATGTTTGGAAATGGTGCAAATCATGTAAAGCCCGCTGGCCTTTGCATGCACGGGCGCGGTATCGGGGGCGGGGCGGCGCCATTTGGATGTGCAAACCTTGATGCCTTTTTCAAGCAGGTCGCCTTTGTAGTATTGCGGCCAGTCCCATGCCGCAACGGCGAAATGGGTTTTGGCTTCGGTTGCGCCGACGCCGATTTGCTCCGCGCCGCGCCAGACGAGGGGGCGCAGGTAGCCGTCGGTGATGTTGTTGGCGCGCACCGCTTCGATACAGGCCTGGTTGACCTGTTCGACGGTATAGTCAAATTTTATATCCATAATCTTGCAACCATCAATCAGGCGCTGGCTGTGTTCGTTGATTTTGAAAATCTGGCCATTATAGCAGCGCACGCCTTCAAAAACTGCGCCGCCGTAATGCAGGGCATGGGTCATGAAATGCACCTTGCAATCGCGCCACGGCATCAATTTGCCGTTCATCCAGATATGGCCGTCGCGATCGTCATAGGGAATAAGTGCCATCTGCCGGTTTTCCTGCTGTTTACGGTGTGAAATTGAACGCAATCATACTATCCTGATTGCGTAGCGCCCACAACCCTTAAACATGTTTTATGTCTATTCAGCCGCAAAATACCGCCAGCGATACACCGCCCGACCAGAAGCCCCATATTCTGGTCGTGGATGATGACGAGCGCCTGCGTGCCTTGCTGTCGCGGTTTTTGAGCGAGAACGGATTTCTGGTCAGCACCGCAACCGACGCGGCACATGCGCGCGAAGTTTTGAAATATCTGGCCTATGACCTGCTGGTCATGGACGTCATGATGCCGGGCGAAGACGGCGTGACGCTGACGCGCGGGCTTAAATCCGCAGGGCTGACAACGCCCGTTCTGCTGCTGACGGCGCTGGGCGAGACCGAACAGCGCATCAACGGTTTCGAAGCGGGCGCCGATGATTATCTGCCCAAGCCGTTCGAACCGCGGGAGCTTTTGCTGCGCATCAACGCCATTCTGCGCCGCAGCGCAGCCGCCGCGCCTAAAAAGCCAGAAGGTGTTCCACTGCGTTTCGGCCGCTGGCGGCTGGATATTGAACGGGGCGAGCTGGTGGATGATGCTGTGTCCGAGCGCATGCCGCTGACGTCGGTCGAACAT
>DDBY01000179.1:10820-15324 GCA_002334985.1 Micavibrio sp. UBA2020 | reverse complement strand
AGGCGGTCAATCAGGATAACGTTTTGAATATCAAGGCTGGCCAGCATGTTGTTGTCCTGCCTGCTCCCTGCGTTTAAAACAGTTTGCCGAGCGTGCGGTCATAGACCGACTTTTTCGGCGGCGGCGCGCCATTGTCGCCCACCAGTGCGTATGTGTCTTTGTACCAGCGGCTTTCAGGGAAGTTATAGCCGAGGATGGCCGCTGTTTTGTTCGCTTCGGCGGGAATGCCGAGCGCCAGATAGCTTTCCGTCATACGGTGCAGCGCTTCGGGCACATGTGTCGTCGTCTGGTACTTATCGACCACGCGCTGAAAACGGTTGATGGCCGCCTGATGCTGGTGGCGTTCCTGATAATAACGGCCGATTTCCATTTCCTTGCCTGCAAGGTGGTCGCGCGTCAGGTCGATTTTCAAAAGGGCATCGCGCGCGTAAACGGTTTCGGGGAAGCGGTCAACGACGCGCTGCAGGTTTTCAAGCGCCATTTCCGTCAGGCGCTGGTCGCGGCGCACATCGACGATTTGTTCGTAAAAGCAAAGCGCCCGCAGATAATGTGCATACGAAATACTGTCATCGCCCGGGTGCAGCTCGATATAGCGGTCAAGCGCCATAATGGCTTCGTCGTATTTCAGGTTGCGGTAATGCGAATAGCCGGACATCAGCTGCGCGCGCGTGGCCCATTGCGAATAGGGATACTGGCGGTCCACTTCGTCGAACAGTTTTGCCGCGTCGAAATAGGCGCCTTCGTCAAGACGCTGGGCTGCGCGGTTGTAAAGCGTTTCTACGGGCTCTTGCTGCGCGGCTTCGGCCGCGACGCGCTTGGCGGCCTTTTCTTCCTCCGTCGCGCAGGCAGCCAGCGGCAGGCTGAGCATGACGAGCAAGCCAAGACGGCACAGACGCGCAGCGCGGGGGCTTTGGGAAGTTTCGAAAACGGTCATGGGTTTGGTATCCGCCACAGTGTCTAGAAATCTGAAAACAGGCTTTTTATAGCATGTTTTCGCAGGGCGGGGCAAACACCGGCGCAGCCGCTTTTACGCAGAATTATGTGAAAATCAGGCGCCGACCGGAACCGCTTCGCCGAAATAGGCGGCGCTGCGCACGGGCGCGGCCACTTGCGTTTCGGGCGCCTGGTTCAGCGTGACGATGGCATAGGCCGTGGGGTCGGCAAACAGTGCATGCAGAATTTTGTTGTTCATCGCATGGCCTGCCTTGATGCCGTGGTAATGGCCAATCAGCTGCGCACCAGCAAGGTAGATATCGCCGACAGCGTCGAGGATTTTGTGGCGCACGAATTCGTTTTTGAAACGCAGGCCGCCCGGGTTCATGACGGTCTCGCCGTCAATCACGATGGCGTTGTCGAGAGAGCCGCCGCGGGCCAGCCCCATTTTGCGCAGCATTTCGACTTCGTGCAAAAAGCCGAAAGTACGCGCCGCCGCGATTTCGCCGCGGAAGCTGTTTTCTTTCAGCTGGTGAATGTATTTCTGGCGGCCAATCAGCGCATTGTCGAATTCGATTTCAAAGCCGAAATACTGGCCGTCCGCAGGGCTCAGGATGGCTTCTTTGTCGCCGTCCTTGACGCTGATGGTTTTTTTGATAACCAGCACTTTGCGCGCGGCTTTCTGGCGTGCAAGACCCGTGCGGTCCATCGCTTCGATGAAAGGCTTCGCGCTGCCGTCCATGATGGGGGTTTCCGGCCCGTCAATGTCAACTTCGGCGTTATCAACGCCCAGCGCGGCGAAGGCCGACATCAGGTGTTCGATGGTGGAAACGGTGGCGCCCGCCTTGTTGGCGATGACGGTGCAAAGACGCGTATCGGCAACATGGTCCCAGCGTGCGGGGATGACGTTGTCGCGGTCTTGAATATCGGTGCGGATAAAAACAATCCCGCTGCCGGCAGGCGCGGGGCGGATGGTCAGCGTGGCGGGCGCGCCGGAATGCACGCCGATACCGCTGATGGTCAGGCTCTGTTGAACAGTGTGCTGGTACACAGATTTCAGCATCTTCATCATCCGCTTTGTTGCGATGCGGGGGCATCCCCGTAAGTCCATGAGTAACAAAGTTTCTTGAGCGGCTGAAGTCACTCTTTGTGACAGAGTGTTACAAGCTTAAGTCCATGAATAAAAATGCGCTTTTGCCGCGTCTGCTGGCGCGTAAAATGAATTGACATAAGCCAGAAGCGGGCGTAAATCTAATACCGATTTTGGACAGAGCCTGCCGATTCAGCTCCTGCGCTTGCGTGCAGGCTCAGCCCCTTGCGGCCGGATGTCCGGCAGGTTCTATCTTTGTAAACGGAGACTTTCACATGCGTCATTCTTTCCACCGTGCGGCACGCCGCCATTCCATTTTCTCCGGCGTTGTCATGACCGCGGTTGCGGTGGGCTTCGCGGGCGCTGTCGGCGGCAGCATTTATTACCAGACGGCGCAGCCGGAAACCGTGCGCGCGATGGTGACGGACAAGGAACGTCAGGTATCGTCCGACACCGACGGCAATACCAGCAGCAAATATATCGTCTTCACCGATAAAGAAGTTTTCGAAAACACCGACAGCGTGATGCGCGGCAAATGGCGTTCGTCCGATTTGCAGGGTAACTTGCATGCGGGTTGCACCTATGATTTCAACGTCTATGGTTTCAGAAACGGGTTTTTCAGCATGTACCGCAATATTGTGGATGCGAAGCATGTAAGCACCGAAGCTTGCCCGACCAACAAACCGGCCTCTGCCCGCGCGCCGCAATCGTAACCACCGCTGAAAAGGATTTTGACATGAGCCCGAAAACAAAACAGCTTCTGCGCGTGACCTTTGCAACCGCAGCTTTTGCCCTTGCCGTGACGGCCGTTGCCAATGCGCAGGAAGTGAAGCCGCAGCCCGAAGCGGGTAAAAATTGCCTTGGCATGGTGGAGCTGGATATACGCCAGTCTTCTTTTTCACTCGACCCGACAGTGCATATCAAAAACGCAGCGAACGCGACGCAAATCACCGTGCCGATGTTTGTTTCTGATTATAACAAGATGAAAGAAGGCCAAAAGCTTGATAGCAGTTTTCGCACCGGCTCCGCCGTTTTCAACGGCAGCATTTCGTGGCGGAATGTCACCGTGAAAAAGAAAAAAGGTTTTGTCTGCGAATAACAATCCGGACATAAAAGCGGGACATATAAAATAAAAAGGCCGGAGATTTCTCTCCGGCCTTTTCGTTACGCCCCTAGCGGAGGGGTAGTAGCTTTTTAGTTTGCCTGACGGCGGAGGAAAGCGGGGATGTCCAGCTCGTCCTCTTCCTTCTTGCCGCCTTCTTCGACGGTCAGTTTGCCCGTCACGGTGGCGGAGGATGCCGCGGCAGGTGCCTCGACAGCTTCTTCCTTGTGACGTTGCAGCGTGAAACGCTCGAACAGGGACGGAGATTTTTTCACCGGCTTTTCAGCAGCAACAGATGCGGCTTTCGGCGCGGCGGCTTCGGCTTCACCGAACAGGTCACCGCTCGGCGCGCCGGACTGGCGCGGATCGACGGGCTTGGGCGGAATGAAGCTGTTGCCATGACGCTCGGCACGCGGCTGCGTGACGGGCGGAACGGTGCGGTTGTAGCTTTGCGCCGGGGTGTTCGGACGGGTCCAGGTTTCGGACTCGCTCACCTCGTCGTCCAGCTTGCGCGCGGTTGCCGTGGCTGCAGCAGCGGGCGCAGCGGCAAAGCCGGCCGCGTGACCGACAGCCGGTTCGGCTGCCGTTTCAGCTGCTTGCCAGTTGCCTTCGCCGGCCGTGACAGGCGCAGCGGTTTTCTGCGCAATCGCGGCGCGGGCCTGGCTGGCATGCGCGGGGATGATGGAAGACGGGATGCCGCCGGTGAAGCCAGCATCGCGGGCTTGCGGCGCCGCGGTGTAGCCATAGCCACCGGTTTGCGTACCCAGGCTGCCTGCGGGCTTCGCGCCGCCAAGGCCGCCACGGCGCGCAGGTTCAACCTGTGCGCCGGCCACTTGCAAAGGGCGCGGTTGCACCATAGTGGCCGCTTCGATGCCCGTTGCGACAACGGATACGCGCATGGCGCCATCCATCGTCTGGTCAAAGGTAGAGCCGAAGATGATGTTGGCGTCAGGGTCAACTTCATCGCGGATGCGGTTGATGGCTTCGTCAACTTCGAACAGTGTCATGTCGAGGCCGCCGATGACGTTGATAAGAACGCCCTTCGCGCCCTTCATCGACACGTCGTCGAGCAGCGGGTTGGAAATCGCAGCTTCAGCAGCTTCGATTGCGCGGCGCTCGCCCTGGCCGATACCCGTGCCCATCATGGCTTTGCCCATCTCCAGCATGACGGCGCGGACGTCCGCGAAGTCAAGGTTGATAAGGCCCGGCATGACCATGAGGTCGGTCACGCCGCGGACGCCGGATTGCAAAACTTCATCCGCCATTTTGAATGCGTCGGCAAACGTCGTTTTTTCGTTTGCGATGCGGAACAGGTTCTGGTTCGGGATGATGATGAGGGTATCGACGTATTTTTGCAGCTCCGCAATGCCGTTTTCGGC
>DDBY01000179.1:0-10483 GCA_002334985.1 Micavibrio sp. UBA2020 | reverse complement strand
CCCGTGCCGCCGCCCATGCCGGCGGTGACGAAAACCATGTTGGAACCCTCGAGATAGGCGAGGATTTCTTCAAGGCTTTCTTCTGCCGCTGCGCGGCCGATTTCCGGGTTTGCGCCCGCGCCAAGACCGCGCGTGACGTTTGCGCCCAGCTGGATTTTGTGCGGTGCGGAGGAGCCTTCAAGCGCCTGCGCGTCGGTGTTGCAGACAAGAAACTCGCAACCTTCCAGCTGCGAATTAATCATGTTGTTCACGGCGTTGCCGCCGGCGCCGCCGACACCGATAACGGTAATCTTCGGCTTCAGTCTGTTGGTGGGTGATTGCATTCTTACGTTTATCATTGTTGTTATCCTCCGCTTCGTAACGCTGCCGATTCTACTTACCTTCTTTGCCGCTTTCCAGAGTCATCATGCATTTCGATGCATTTTTTTTGAAATCACTTCAGCTCTAACAGTTTGGAAAATCAGGTGAATTTTGGCCCCTTTGGTGGAAAATCCAGCTGTTTGAATCGTTTACCAGTTCTCTTTCAACCAAGACGTGACCTTTTGCAGCATGTTGCCTTGAAACGCGCCATGCAGCGCGAAGGGCAAAGCGAAGTTGTAGGACTGCGCCGTGCGCGGCGTTTCGTCCATCGCATGCTCCGCCGCATAGGTCAAAAGACCGGCGCAGGCGGCAAAAGCGGGCCCGCCCGTCGCTTCGGCAAGACCGCGCAGACGTTGCGGGCGGCCAAGACGGATTTGCTTGTCGAGGATAAGCTGCCCGATGTCGCAAAGCCCCGGCAGCTGCGATGCGCCGCCCGTCAAAACAACGCGGCGGCCGGCGATTTGGTTGATGCCGTTATCGACAAGTTTCGCGCGCACCAGTTCAAACGTTTCTTCGATACGCGGCTGGATGATGCCGACCAGAAGCGATTTGGGAATGTAGTTAGGTTGCAGCGGCTCTTCCTCGCCAATCGGCGGCACGTCGATAAGCGCGCCGTCGTCGGTCGATGTTGCATGTGCAGCGCCATAGAGCGTCTTGATACGCTCCGCATCCGCAACCGAAGTTGTCA
The DNA here is from genome assembly GCA_002334985.1 of Micavibrio sp. UBA2020. Classification (GTDB taxonomy): domain Bacteria; phylum Pseudomonadota; class Alphaproteobacteria; order Micavibrionales; family UBA2020; genus UBA2020. The sequence continues at coordinate 9,435 of DDBY01000179.1, read as the reverse complement.
GGCCACGCGCGATGTCGCTGGTGACGTGATTGCCGCCGACGGGAATGGCCGCGGAGTAAATCAGCTTGCCCTGCGCGAAAACGGCGATGGATGTTGTGCCGCCACCCATGTCGATGACAGTGCAGCCAAGGTCTTTTTCATCTTCGACCAGTGTTGCAAGCCCTGCGGCATAGGGCGCGGCGCAGAAACCGTCAACCTCCAGATGGTTCTGGTGCAGCGCGGCGGTGATATTGCGCAGCGATGTGCTTTGTGCGGTCACGGGGCTGAGAAGTACATCAAGGCTTTGGCCTGTCATGCCGCGCGGGTCGTTGATGCCGCGCTGGCCGTCAAGCGCGTAGCCTGCGGCAATCACATGCACCAGCTCGTCGCGGCCATGCTGTACGGCGCCGCGGCTGTGGGCGAGCGCGCCCTGCACGTCGCGGTCGGAAACTTCATGGCCGGAAATTTTGACATTGACCGACATCTGGTGTGACTTCGTATGCACGCCCGGCACCAGCGCATAGACGCTGCGGATGGGCTGTCCTTGCAGCTGGCGCGACGCCATCATCTCGGCAGATTCAACAGCGTGGGAGATGGCCGTTTCAACCGCCTTGAGGTCAACAATCGTGCCCGCCTTTACACCGCGCGATGCCTGATGGCCGATGCCGATAACTTCGATGCCGCCATGCGGACGCATTTCGGCGATGAAGCAGCAGATTTTGCTGGAGCCGATATCAAGCGCGGCGATGATGTTGCTTTCCGGCGCGGCCTTGCGGCGCAGCTGCGGTTTTGCGGGCTTGTCTTTCGGCGCGGCGTCGGCTGCGGCGGGTTGTTCTGGCGGGGTTTTGCCCTTTTTCATGTTGTTCTCCCTTTTATGCTTCGATTTTTATTTGTTTAAATTTGTTCGTTGTCTTTGGGTGCGTCTGGCGGCGCGGGGTTCGGCTCTACCACCAGTTTGCCCGCGATGCGCAAATCAATGTGGCTGACGTCGCGCGCCAGCATGTTTTCTGTTTTGTCCATGCGTGCAAGCTGGCGCAGCGCCAGCTCGACATCTTTTTCCGGCAGTTTGACCAAAAGCCCGTTTTTCAGGCGCAAATCCCAGCGGCGGTTGCCAATGCGCACGGCGGCGGCAAGCGCGCCTGCAATATCCGGTTCTGCATGTAACAGCCCCAGAAGTGCGGCGACGTCCTGCGGCGCATGTTCGCCCACAACCAGCGGCAGATGTTTCCAGCCATCCAGATTTTCTTCGGTCAGCACATGGCCGCCGATGTCGATAACGGAAAGTTTTTTGCGGTATTGCCACAACGCGGCGGGCTTGCGCTCTTCAATCGTGACGGCGATGGTATCGGGCAGGCGGCGGGCGACGCGCGCGCTTTTAACCCAAGAAATACCGGCGATTTTTTCTTGTCCGCTTTCCAGCGAGACGCCGAAAAGCGCATCGCCTTTTTGCATGCCGAGTTTTGCCAGCAGCTCTTCGGGCGCGGTGTTCTGGCGGCCGATGACAAGAATATCGTTGATTTTGAATCCGGCCGCGGCGCTGGCGGCAACGGTTTTTTGCATGGCAAAGCTACCGGCGACGGAAAACCATCCGCCCATCCAGCCATAAACCGCGATGCCCAGAACCACGCCGAAACCGCCGCCGTAAATACCGGCAGTTTTCAAACGCTGCGTCCACAGCCGCGCACGGCGCCGGGAAGCCGACGCGTCGCCTTTTTGTGCAAAAAATCTCATCTACCCCAAAAACTTGCGGCTTCCTGTGAAGCGCCGCGGTGTGCGTAACCCCTTACGCGTGCACCTCGGCGTGCTCGACGAGCCACGCCACAAGTTCCCCAAAGCTCAACCCCGTATGCGCCGCCTGTTCCGGAACCAGAGATGTTGGTGTCATCCCCGGCTGTGTATTCGTTTCGAGATAGTAAAGCCCCGAAACACCCGGTTCGTTATCATTGTATCTGAAATCGCTGCGGCTGACACCTGTGCAGCCGAGTTTTTCGTGTGCGAAAGTCGCCATGCGCAGCGCCTCGTCGAAAACCGCGCTGTCAATCGGCGCGGGAATAACGTGCGTGGAGCCGCCTTGGGCGTACTTTGCCTCGTAATTGTAAAAATCGACATTGGTGCGGATTTCCGTCACGGTCAGCGCGCGGGCTTTTTCGCCCTTGGTTCCCATAACGGCCACAGAAAGCTCGCGCCCCGGAATATATTCCTCCACCAGTGCCCATTCGCCATAGCTCCAGGCATCAAGGCCGAGCGGCGGTTTGTTGTCACCCGGGCGCACGATATAAACGCCGACGCTGGAGCCCTCGGTATTCGGCTTCACAACGTAAGGACGCGGCATTGGCTCTGCCCCTGCGCGGATATCATCGATATGTACCAGCTTGCCTTCGGGGCAGCGCATGCCGAGCGGTTTCAAAACTTCTTTGGCTTTTTGCTTGTTCATGGCAAGCGCGGAGGGGAGCGGACCGCTATGCGTATAGGGAATGTCCAGCATTTCCAGAACACCCTGGATGCAACCGTCTTCGCCGCCCTTGCCGTGCAAGGCGTTAAATACAACATCGGGTTTGGGCGTCAAGGCTTGCAAAAGCGCGGACAGGTCGCGCTGGACGTCGATTTCATGCACGTCATAGCCATGTTCGCGCAGCGCCTTGGCACAGGCACGGCCGCTCGAGAGCGATACTTCGCGCTCCGCCGACCATCCGCCCATCAGGACTGCGACTGTTTTGGCCATGGTTGAAATCTACCCCTTCATGCCTTCATGAAAGACAAAATGTCTTTATCTTCCGGCAGCGGAACCCCAATCCGCTTGATTTCCCAGCGTAACATGATGCCGCTGTTTTCCGCAACACGTTTGCGCACTTCTTCGCCCAGACGTTCAATGTCCGCAGCGGTTGCGCCGCCTGTGTTGAGCAGGAAATTGCAATGCAGCTCCGACACCTGCGCGCCGCCGATTTTTAAACCGCGGCACCCTGCCGCGTCAACAAGCTGCCACGCTTTTTTTGCGTCTTTCGGGTCTGTGCCTTCCGGCACGGGCGGGTTGGCAAAGGTCGAACCGCCTGTTTTGGTTTTGATGGGCTGGGTTTCACTGCGCTTTTTCTTGATATCGTCCATGCGCGCGTCAATGTCGGCCTTGTCGCCGGTATGGCCATCGAACAGGGCACCGAGGAAAATCACATCCTCCGGCAAGTCATTGTGGCGGTAGCTAAGCCCCATGTCCGTGCCGCTCAGGGTTTTGATACTGCCGTCGCGCATCATTACGTCGGCATGGCGCAGGATGTCTTTGGTCTCCCCGCCATAGGCGCCCGCGTTCATGCGCAGCGCGCCGCCGATGGTGCCGGGGATGCCGGAAAGAAACTCAAGGCCTGCAACGCCGTGTTTGGCGGCCGTAAGGGCAACGTTGATATCCAGTGCCGCCGCGCCGGCGGTGACGGCCGTACCCTCCGCGCTGATTTGCGCAAAATCGCGGCCCATGCGAATGACCACACCCGGAATGCCGCCATCGCGCACAATCAAATTCGATGCAACGCCAAGAACGGTGATGGGCACATCCGCAGGACAGCCCGCGACAAATGCCGCAAGGTCATCGCGGTCTTCCGGTTTGAACAGGATTTCCGCAGGGCCGCCCACGCCAAACCACGTCATGGCGCCAAGGGGCGCGTTTTCTGTGATGCGTCCGCGCACGCTGGGCAGGCGGGCGGCAAGGCCGGCGCTAAATACTTTTTCAGCCGCGCCGGACATTAGTGCTTACCGTTTGCGGATTTGGGGGCGATGCCGAATTGAGCTTCAAGCGCCTGCGGCAGGGCATGTGCCCATTGCGTGATACTGCCTGCGCCAAGGCAAATCACGAAATCGCCCGGCTTGGCGATTTCTTTGACAAGTGCGGCGAGGTCTTCCGGCTTTTGCAGCGCACGCGCATCGGCATGGCCTTGTTTCTGGATGGCGGCAACCAGCGTATCGCGGCTGATGTTCGGAATAGGCTCTTCGCCTGCCGCGTAAACATCGGCGATGACGACTTTGTCGGCCAGCGTAAAGCAGCTTGAAAATTCTTCGAACAGGTTTTTAAGTCTTGTATAGCGGTGCGGCTGCATAACGGCAATCACGTTGCCACCGCCGCGGCCTGCGACGGCATCGCGCCCCGCTTTCAAAACGGCGGCAATTTCGACGGGGTGATGCGCGTAATCGTCAATGACGGTGATGTCGTTGACGATGCCTGTGGTGGTGAAACGGCGCTTCACGCCCGCAAATTTCTGCAGCGCCGCCGCGATTTTTTCTGCCGGAATACCGATTTCATGGCCGACCGCAAAAGTGGTCAGGGAGTTCAGCACGTTGTGCGGGCCGAACATCGGCAGTTTCACGCCTTTGATTTCGGCCGGGAAGTTGCGCAGGTGCGGGTCGTTGATTTTGATGTCATAGACAAGCCCCTCCGGCGTTGACGTGACGTTGACGGCCTGAATATCCGCCTTGTCGCTGAAGCCATAGGTGATGGTCTTGCGGTGGAATTCCGGCACCAGTTCCGCCACGACCGGATGGTCGATGCAGGCGACAACCACGCCGTAAAACGGCAGGTTATGCGCATAGGCGATGAATTCTTCTTTCAGCGCCTCGAAGGTTTCGTAGTAATCCATGTGTTCGGGGTCGATGTTGGTGATAATCGACGCTACGGAAGGCAGGTGCGAAAACGTGCCGTCGCTTTCATCCGATTCAACGACCATCCAGTTGCTCGCGCCCATGCGCGTATTGCTGCCGTAGGCGTTGATGATGCCGCCGTTAATAACAGTCGGGTCGATGCCCGCTTTTTCCAGCACATGGCCAATCATCGATGTCGTCGTCGTTTTGCCGTGCGTGCCCGATACGTTGATGCACCATTTGGATTTCATCAGCTCCGACAGCAAATCCACGCGGGGAATGACAGGGATTTTCTCCGCCTGCGCCGCGACGATTTCGGGGTTGCTTTTTTTGACGGCGGTCGATTTGACGACGACAGCGGCAGGGTTGCCCTTGGCGTCGAAAACGTTTTTGCCGTCATGGCCAATCATGACACGCACGCCCAGTTCGCGCAGGCGCTGCACATTGGCGTTGTCGGACTGGTCGGAGCCTTGCACGTCATAACCCAGATGGTGCAGCACTTCGGCATAGCCGCTCATGCCGATGCCGCCGATGCCGATGATGTGGACGGTGCCGATAGAGAACGGAAAAGTCTTGCTCATGCGAATGTTCCTTTCATGCGCAGAGGGCAGGGGCGCGGGTGCGCGTGCCGATTGTTTTTTGGACTGGCCGCATGCCGTTGATCCTCATGGGGCGGCGGCCTCTTGTGCGGCCAGGTCGGCCAGTTTTGCCGTAGCGCCCGTCTGGCCGCAGGTTGCGGCGGCGGCGGCGGCTTGGCTCAGCAGGGCGGGTTCTTCGGCGAAAGCGCGGATTTTTTCCGCCAGCGCCGCCGGCGTGAAATCCGGCTGCAAGAACACCCATGCACCGCCCGCATGCGCGATGATATCCGCGTTATGCTTTTGCTGCATGTCCTGATGGCCGGGGTAAGGTACAAAAATCGCGGGACGCCCCGCAACAGCTAATTCCGCAACAGTGGAGGCGCCACTGCGCCCGATGAACAGCTGGCATCCGGCCAGCCTTTCCGCCATGTCACTGAAAAAGCTAGCTGTTTCAGCTTCAATACCCATATCCGCGTATTTTTTTGCGGTGGCGGCAATGTCGTTTTCGCGGCATTGGTGCATGACATAAAGCCGAGATTTTATAGATTCTGGTAAATTTTTGAGCGCTTCCGGCACGACATCTGCAAAAACGCTTGCGGCCTGACTGCCGCCGGTGATGAGGATTTTGAACCGTGTCGCGGGCGGTTGATAGGCCACATCGCGCACCGCCATGATGGGGGCGCGCACGGGGTTTCCGGTCACGGCTGATTTTTGTTGTTGCGCGGCGTTCAGCCCGCGCGTGCCTGCCAGCGACAGGGCGATTTTACGCGCGCGCGGTGCCAGCAGCACGTTGGCCTTGCCCAGAACGGCGTTTTGTTCGTGCAAAATGGTGGGCTTGCCCAGAATTTGCGCCGCCAATACCCCTGGAAAAGACGGATAGCCACCAAAGCCGACGACGAGCGCAGGCTTCAGCTTATGCACCAGCCGCAGCGCAGAAAAAACGCCCAGCCCCATATCGATGACGGCGCGGATTTTGGCCACAACGCCCGGCCGCAGGGTTGCGGCGCGCACAGTATATATATTGACGCGATCGCCGAGGCTTTTGAACGCATGTCCGCGTTTGTCGGTGATAATGGCCACGGTATATCCGCGCGACAGAAGCTCTGCCGCCAGTGCCTCCGCCGGATACAGATGCCCGCCGGTGCCGCCTGCGGAAAGCAGGATGGTCTGGTTGTTCGCGCTCACACACCCCTGCCTTCGCGCAGGCTGAACCCGCGCCACATCGTGCCGGATGAAAGTTGCTGGCGTTTACGCGTCAGCGACAAAAGCATGCCCATGCCAAGCCCCAAGGCCAGAAGCGAAGAGCCGCCATAACTGATAAACGGCAGCGTCATGCCCTTTGCCGGCAAAAGCTGCAGGGACGAGCCCATGTGAATAAGGCTTTGCAGCGCGAATTGCGTCAAAAGCCCGCCCGCCGCGAGCACGACGAAAAGGTCTTCGCTTTGTGCCGTGCGCCACAGGCTGCGCAAAATGACAAAGGCGAACATGCCCACAAGAAACAGCGCGGCCAGAAGCCCCATTTCCTCCCCCGCCACAGCGAAAATGAAATCCGCATGCGCGTCAGGCAGGTTCATTTTGACCTGTCCATGGCCGGGGCCTGTGCCGAAAAGACCGCCACTGGCGAAGGCATCCAGCGATTTTTGCACCTGATAATTGTCACCGCTGGCAGGGTCGAGGAAGCGGTCGATGCGGCTTGAAACGTGCGGAAAGAACATATAGGCGCTGAAAAGCCCCGCAACGCCCAGCCCTCCCAGAACGAAAACCCAAATCATCGGCAGGCCGGCCAGAAATACCTGTACGCCCCAGATGGCCGATATGACCAGCGACATGCCAAGGTCCGGCTGCAAAAGCAAAAGACCAAGCACCATGCCGAAAAGACCAAGTGCCAGCAAATGCCCGGGGAATTGCCCTTCGCCCTGGTCCTGGTGCCGCGCCATCAACCATGCAGCGGTGACGGCAAAGGCAGGCTTGGCGAATTCCGACGGTTGCAAAGAAAAGCCGAAAATATGCACCCAGCGCGTCGCGCCCTTGATTTCAGGGCCGAAGAAAACGGCGCAGAGCATCAAGACCATGGATATCAGAAGCGTCAGCGACGCCGTGCGCCAGAGCATTTTTCGCGGCAGCATGGATGCCGCCAGCATCATGCCCGCGGCGGGCACCAGAAATACCAGATGCCGCACGACAAAATAGAAAGGCGGCAGACCGATACGCTCTGCCACCGATGGCGATGCCGCCGATACCAGCAAAATGCCGCAAAGCATTAAAATAGTCAGTGCCGCCAGCGTCCAGCGGTCAATCGACCACCACCAGGCGCCCAGCAAGGATTTATCCGCGCGGGATGAAAGGCCGCTCATGCATGGCCTCCTTTTTTCTCGGCTTCTTTGGTGTATGCGGTTACGCGGCGCACGGCGTCGTTAAAGGCATCGCCGCGCTGCTCGAAGCTTTTGAACTGGTCAAAACTCGCGCAGGCAGGTGACAGCAGGACCGCTGCATGGTCAAGCGCGTCTTTTTGCGCCATGGCATGTGCGGCCTCGACGGCTTTATCAAGTGTGCCGCAGCGGGTATAGGGCTTCTTGTGCTTGTCCAGCCATGCGGCCAGAACATCTTCCGCTGTGCCGATAAGAAAGGCATGGCGCACATGGCCGAGATGTTTTTCGCATTTTTCGTACCCGCCGCCCTTGTCCTGACCGCCGGCAATCCAGTAGATGGGGCTATAGGTCGAAAGCGCGACGGCTGCGGCATCGTCATTTGTGGCCTTGCTGTCGTTGATATAGGTGACGCCATGCAGGCTGGTAACAATTTTTTGGCGGTGTTCAAGCCCGGGAAAGCTTTGCAGGCCTTTCGCAATCGACGGCGTATCAACACCCGCCGCCCTGCAGGCTGTATAGGCCAGCGCGGCATTCTGCCAGTTGTGGCGGCCTTTCAGCGCGGGGCAGGTATTCAAATCGACAACGCCGTGCGGGCCGTCGAACAATTCCCCCTCGGCGGATACGAAAACGCCCTGTGTCATTGGGCGCAAACAGGAAACCGGCGTCATGCGGCGCTGGCCTTCCTTGCGCTGGCGGGCAAAAATGGCGGCACTGCCGTCATCGTCGATGCCGATAACACCGATGCCCTTGCCGCGGAAAATGCGCTCCTTCGCGGCCATATACCCCTCCATCCCGCCGTGACGGTCAAGATGGTCGGGGCTGATATTGAGCAGCAGCGAAATATCGGGGCAAAAGCCCGTCATCAAATCCAGCTGGTACGATGACAGCTCCAGCACATAAAGTCCGCCCGCGCCGAGGTCGGGCAGGCCGAGTACCGCTTCGCCGATATTGCCGCCGACGGCAACGTCGATGCCCGCCGATTTGATGATATGGCCGATAAGCGCTGTCGTGGTCGATTTACCGTTGGTGCCGGTGATGCCGATGGTACGGGCGCCCGGCATTGCGCGGTGGAACAGTTCCATGTCGCCCAGGATTTCAACGCCGTGTTTTTGCGCGGCGGCAATCGCCGGATGCGGCGCAGGGTGTGTTAGCGGAATGCCGGGCGCAACGCACAGGCAGGCGAAGCGCGCCCAGTCGCCGTTTGTGAAATCTTCGACGACGGCGCCCTTATCAATCGCGGCCTTGCGCATATTCTCCCCATCGTCCCACAGCACAGTTTGAATGCCGGCAGCTTTGCAGGCTTCGAAAACAGACAGCCCGCTGCGGCCAAGACCAAGCACGGCAACGGGTTTGTCTTTGAACTGGGATTTCAGCGCGGAGAGGTTAATCATATAAAACAGTTATCCTTATCGCAGCTTGAGGGTTGAAAGCCCGATAAGGGCGAGGATGATGGAAATAATCCAGAAACGCACAACGACCTTGCTTTCCGGCCAGCCGAGCTTTTCGAAATGGTGGTGCAGCGGCGCCATCAGGAAAAACCGCTTGCCGCCCGTGCGCTTGAAATAAACGACCTGAATAATAACCGACAGCGTTTCGGCCACGAAAAGCCCGCCAATGATGGCCAGAACCAGTTCATGCTTGGTGACAACAGCAATCGCGCCGAGCGCCCCGCCCAGCGACAGCGAGCCCGTATCGCCCATGAAAACCGATGCAGGCGGTGCGTTGAACCACAAAAAGCCAAGACCTGCGCCCAGCAGCGCGCCGCAGAAAACAGCAATCTCCGCCGCATCTTCGATGTAATGGATGCCAAGGTAGCCGGAAAATTTAAGATGCCCGACCAGATAGGCAATCAAACCAAAACATGCCGCCGCAATCATGATGGAGCCGATGGC
>DDBY01000235.1:1304-5704 GCA_002334985.1 Micavibrio sp. UBA2020 | reverse complement strand
ACCGCCACCTGACGATGCGCCGTCATGAACTGCTGGCCAATGGCGGCAACGACAAATTCAGCATGCACGCCGGTTATATCTATTTCGACGGCGTTGCGGGCACGGGCTTTACTGAATCGCGGGAACAATTGCAGCTGGAAGGCGTTTATCACCTGACCGAATTCTGGTCGGTCAATGCCTATACCCTGACTGACCTTGGCGAAGAGCCGGGCTTGCGCAAGGCTTCCGCCGGTGTCACATACGAAGACGAATGCTTTACGTTTTCGCTGCAAGGCTCGCGCAACCTCATCAACGAGGCATCGGGCGAAAACGGCACGGTGCTGATGGCACGCATCGGCTTTAAAAATATCGGGGAAGTCAGCAGCCCCAAAATCCAGCTGCACAGCGCGGAAGAAAACCAATGAAAACCGGCTGTTTGAAAATACAGGAGACCCGTCATGACGTTTAACATGTATGGAAGCGGCGGCGTCGGCCGCCATCGCCGCCAACAGCAAAAAGCACGCCGCAAGGCGATGATGGTTGTGATATTCCTTGTCGCGTTGGCGGGGGCGTCGTTTTGGTGGGGGGCGGAAACCGAACGCACCAGCCAGCAGGCGTTCAAGGAAAAAGCGCGCGAGCTGGAAAAACAGCGCGCGGGGCTTGAAAGCATGATAACCAACCTGCGCTCCGAAGTGCAATCGACGCAGGTGCGTTACCAACAGCTGGAAACGAAATACCAGCAGGAAGTGCCGCAGGGCGAGTTTAAAAACCTGACCGACCTTGTACGCAAACAGCTGGGCGCGGGTATCAAGCCGGAGCGTCTGGCATTTGTTATCGAAGCCGCGCGTCCGCCGAAAAATTGCAGCGAGCCCTCGGTCAAACGCTTCGTGGTCAAAACGCCCGTTTATAACGGCCCGCATGGCACCGTCAGCTTCGGCAACGGCGTTGTGACCGTCACGGGCGAGGGCGAAGCCGCAACCAATTCCAACAGCATGCCCGAAGCATGGTACGACCCGGGCAAGCCGGTCAAAATTGTATTCATCGAAATCGGCGGCAAACGCACGGTGAAAGAAGGTCTTCTCCCTGTGCAGCATTCGCTGGTTATCGGCAACAAGGAATACCGCTTCACGGTGGCGGCGGGCGACCGCTCCTTTATCAGCGTCACGTCAGACAACTGCGATTATCCCTGAAAAACAGCGGGTTTTAGGTATTCATGCACCGCGCTGTACTTGGCGGCGGGTTGACGTGCGCCTTTTGGTTATGGCAAAATTCAGCATCATTTGAATTTGTTTTTAAAAAGCGCGGGGAGCCGTCATGATACGTCCGCAAGACCACGATAATTTGCTTTCGATGTTGCAGCATTTGCACCGCCGCGAACAGCACAGTGCTGCTGCGATGGGGCGCGAGGCGCTTGATTTCTCCGCGCAGGCAGAAAGTCTTGCGCGTGTGGCGGAAGCGGTGGAGAGCAAAAATCAGTGGGTGCTGAAAGACACGGACGCCAGCGCGCTTGCCTTTGCCTATAACCGTCTTATCCACGTTTTCGGCGTCAAGCCGCAGGAAGAATTCATGCAAGCGGCGCGCGAGTCATTCAAGCGTGTCGAAGATGCCATCTGGCCGTCCGGCCTGCGCCGCCCCGCCGATATGCAGCGATTGCTGAATGACGGGCTGGAGCCTGCGCCTGTACCAAGCCTTAGTGCTGGGTCTCAATCGCCTCGCGTATCACGTCAGGGTTATCCGCAAACACGCCATCGACCCCCCAGCGCATAAGTTCCCGCGCCAGTTCGGTATCGTTGATGGTGTAGGCGAGGAGGGGCTTTTGCAGCTCGATATAATCCTCGACCTCTTCACGCGTCGCGGTATTGCCGTTGATGTTTAGCGTGGCAATGTCCAGATATTCGGCAATCTCGCGCCAGTTTTCGTGGTGTTCGTCCAGCAGCAGCGCGCGCGGCCATTCGGGTATCATATCCATCGTGGTTTCAAGGCTGACGTGCTGGAAGCTGGAAATCAGCGGTTGCGGCCCGTCTTCGCTCCAGATACGCGAGGCGATGTCGAGCGCGATTTCCGCGGTTTCTTTTTCGCGCCCGGCGCAGGGCTTAAGCTCCAAGTTGAGGCCGAGCCCGCGTTCGATAACGACGTTGAGCGCATCTTCGAGCGAGGGAATTTTCTCCCCGATAAAGCTGTCGCCGTACCATGAACCGGCGTCCAGTTCCTGCACGTCTTTCCAGTCCATATCCTTGATAAGCGCATCGACGCCCGCGCAGCGCAGCAGGCTTTCGTCGTGGAAAATCACGGCGGTGCCATCGCGCGTCAGCTTCACGTCCAGCTCCACCCATTCGATGCCGAGGTCGGCGGCGGCGTGGATGGACGACAGCGTGTTCTCGGGCGCGTAAGCAGCGGCGCCGCGGTGGCCGATGACTTTGGGGATGAGCAGGGAAGACATGCGTTTATCCTTGTGTAGCGGGGGCGTGAGGCGGAAACAAAAAGCGCGGGTGGATATTCACCCGCGCCTTTGTTGTTGTCAATTCGGCAGGCTTAGACAGCTTCTTTTTTCTCAGGAGCTTCCTGCAGTGCCTTGATGGACAGCTTGATTTTGCCGCGCTCATCCAGACCGATGCATTTGACTTTTACCTTGTCGCCTTCTTTCAGGACTTCGTCGACCGTCTTGACGCGGCGGTGGGCGAGTTCGGAGATGTGCACAAGGCCGTCCGTCTTCGGCATGATGTTCACGAAAGCGCCGAATTCGACGACTTTAACGACGGTACCGTCGTAAACCGCGCCGATTTCCGGCTCGGCCGTGATGCCTTTAATCCAGTCGATGGCTTTCTTGATGGAATCCGCGTTGACGGCGGCAACCTGCACGGTGCCATCGTCTTCGATGTCGATTTTCGCGCCGGTCTGCGCAACGATTTCGCGGATGACAGAACCGCCGGAGCCGATAACTTCGCGGATTTTGTCTTTCGGGATTTTAATCGTCACGATTTGCGGTGCGTTGGACGACAGGTTTTCACGCGCGCCCGTCAGTGCCTTGGCCATTTCGCCAAGGATGTGCTGGCGGCCGTCGTGTGCCTGGTTCAGCGCAATCTTCATGATTTCTTCGGTAATCGAAGTAATCTTGATGTCCATCTGCAGTGCGGTAATGCCTTCGGACGTGCCGGCGACTTTGAAGTCCATGTCGCCAAGGTGGTCTTCGTCACCGAGGATGTCGGACAGAACGGCGAATTTCGCGCCTTCCTTGATAAGACCCATCGCGATACCCGCAACCGGCTTTTTCAGCGGAACGCCCGCGTCCATGAGGGCGAGGGAAGAACCGCACACCGTTGCCATGGAGGAAGAACCGTTAGATTCGGTAATTTCCGACACAAGGCGGAGGGTGTAGGGGAACTGCTCTTTCGCCGGCAGCATCGGGTGTACGGCGCGCCATGCCAGTTTGCCGTGGCCGATTTCGCGGCGGCCCGGGCCGCCCATGCGGCCGGTTTCACCGACGGAGTAGGGAGGGAAGTTGTAGTGCAGCATGAAGGTTTCTTTGTATTCGCCTTCGAGGCTGTCGATGATTTGCTCATCATCGCCGGTACCCAGCGTCGCCACAACCAGCGCCTGCGTTTCACCACGGGTGAACAGCGCGGAGCCGTGTACGCGCGGCAGAACGCCGACTTCGGACAGGATGCTGCGGATTTTCTTGGTGTCGCGGCCATCGATACGCAGGCCGGTATCCAGGATGCCGCCGCGAACGATGTCGGCTTCGGCTTCCTTGCAGAGGTTTTTCACCAGCTGTTCGGTAATCGGGCTGCCTTCTTCGCCGGTGACGAGGGCTTCAACAGCCTTTTTGCGGGCAGCGTCCAGTTTGGATACGCGTTCCTGTTTCAGCTGGGTTGCGTAGGCTGCTTTGAAATCCGCGCCGACGAGGTCGATGATCTGCTTTTTAACAGCGTCGTGGTCGTAGGCGGGCTTGGCCAGTTCCCACGGCTCTTTCGCGCATTGTTCAGCGAAATCGATGATGGTGTTAATCAGCGGCTGGAAGCCTTTCCAGCCGAACATGACAGCTTCGAGCATCAGTTCTTCGGACAGTTCCTGCGCTTCGGATTCAACCATCAGAACGCCTTCTTGCGTACCCGCAACGACGAGGTCGAGCGTGCTGGTTTTCATCTGTTCGGACGTGGGGTTCAGCACCAGCTGGCCATCAACGTAGCCAACGCGCGCCGCGCCAACGGGGCCCATGAAGGGAACGCCCGAAATGGTTAGTGCGGCAGACGACGCCACCAGCGCTACGATGTCTGCATCGTTTTGCAGGTCAACGGACAGAACGGTCGCCAGAACTTGCGTTTCGTTCAGGAATCCTTTGGGGAACAGCGGGCGGATGGGGCGGTCGATGAGGCGGGAAACCAGCGTTTCCTTTTCGGTCGGACGGCCTTCGCGCTTGAAGA
>DDBY01000235.1:0-1041 GCA_002334985.1 Micavibrio sp. UBA2020 | reverse complement strand
CTTCGCGCTTGAAGAAGCCACCGGGGATTTTACCGGCTGCGAAAGTTTTTTCCTGATAGTGAACAGTCAGGGGGAAGAAATCCTGGCCGGGCTTTGCCGTTTTCGCGGCGACAGCAGTTGCAAGAACCGTGGTCTCGCCATAGGTCGCCATGACGGCGCCATCAGCCTGGCGGGCAACTTTGCCGGTTTCGAGAACCAGCTTTTTGCCGGCCCATTCGATTTCTTTGCGGGTAATATTAAACATTAGTCTCTTTTCCTTTTTACAAAGTTCCGCCTCGGTCAAATCACAAACAATAAGGGGCGGCGGAACGCTTTCTTTTTCACCTTATTTTTCACCGTGATACATGCCATTTACGCGCGTCAAAGTCAAGAATTTATCCAATATTCTGGCAAATGTAACCGCTTTTCCGGTTGAAAATGATATGGCAAAGCCATAGGCTATCAAAAGCCCGTAAAAACAATTAAAATCAGGGCCGCACGAGGGAGTGAGCAATGCCGAAAAAACCGCTGGTTCTGTGTATTCTCGACGGCTGGGGGCTCAGCGACAAGGCTGAGTACAACGCGATTGCGCAAGGGCGCACCCCCAACTACGACCGCCTGTGGCAAACCTGCCCCCATACCACGCTGCGCACCGATGGCCTTGCCGTCGGCCTGCCGGAGGGGCAATTCGGCAATTCCGAAGTCGGCCATACCAATATCGGCGCAGGGCGCATTGTTATGCAGGATTTGCCGCGCATCACGCTGGCGGCTGAAGACGGCAGCCTTGCTGTCAATCCGGCACTGCGCGATTTTATGGCTGGGTTGAAGCAATCGGGCGGCGCGGCGCATCTGATGGGGCTGGTATCCGACGGCGGCGTGCATGCACATCAAAACCATATCGCCGCGCTGGCAAAAATTCTGGACGCGAACGGCGTCAAAACTTTTGTGCATATTTTTACCGATGGCCGCGACACGCCGCCCAACAGCGCGGCGGGATATGTTGAAAAATTCATCCGTGATTTGCCGCCGTCTGCGGTTATTGCCACGGTGACAGGGCGTTTC
>DDBY01000065.1 GCA_002334985.1 Micavibrio sp. UBA2020 | reverse complement strand
CGACGTCGGTGTCTTCGGTATTGCGCCAATACTGGTAGTAATCATAGGCGCTGAACATATCGTCGTTGAGCCAGACGGCGCCGCTGGCGCTCTTGCCCATTTTTTTGCCGCTGGCGGTGGTCAGTAGCGGGCAGGTGAGGCCGAAGGATTCTTTTTGTAGGATGCGGCGCACCAGATCGACGCCGCCAATGATATTGCCCCACTGGTCAGAGCCGCCGAACTGCACCGCGCAGCCATAGCGCTTGTAAAGTTCGAGGAAGTCATAGGCCTGCAGCAGCATATAGTTGAATTCAAGGAAGCTGAGGGATTGTTCACGCTCCAGCCGCAGGCGCACGCTGTCCATTGTCAGCATGCGGTTGATGCTGAAATGCGGGCCGTAATCGCGCAGGAATTCGATGTAGTTGATTTTCTCCAGCCACTCGGCATTGTTGACCATCAGCGCGTCTGTGGGGCTATTGCCGAAGGTGATGAATTTTTGAAAGACTTTGCGGATGCCCGCGATGTTGTTGTCGATGTCGGCATCGGAAAGCATCTTGCGGCTTTCGTCCTTGCCTGTCGGGTCGCCGACTTTGGTCGTGCCGCCGCCCATAAGAACGATGGGGCGGTGGCCGCATTTTTGAAACCAGCGCATCATCATGATGGAAAGCAGACTGCCTGCATGCAGGCTGGTTGCCGTGGCGTCATAGCCCGTGTAGCAAGTGACAGTGCCGCTTTCCAGCTGCTTGCGCAGGCCGTCGATGTCGGTGCATTGGTGCAGGAAACCACGTTCCTGCATGATGTGAAGGAAATCAGACGTCGAGGCCATGGAGGTTCTGTTCTTTCAGTTTTTTTCTTTTTTCTTAAAGGCCGCTTGCGCGCACGACGTCATGGATGATGTCGAGGATAAGGTCGGTCTTGGTATCGATAAGAACGATATCGCGGCCGACCAGAATGCGCTTGGTCCCTGCTTTGGGCGGATAGAGTTTATTTTGCAGCGCGAGCGGCAGGTCGTTGCGCGCAAGGCCGGGGGGCAACGTGCCGTTTTTCTTCAGCTGTTTTTCAAGCCCCGGGGGCAGGCGGTCTTTTTTGGCAAGACCGGGGGGCAGGCCTTTGCCTTTTTTCTTGCCGCCTTTGCCTTTGGCGTTCTCTTTGTCGTTTTGCAGATAGAATTCTTCGATAACAGCGCGCTCGGCTTCGCTGAATACGCGCTCGATAACGCGCTGGGCGGCGCTATCACCGGAATTTACCGGTGCGGCCATGGCATAAACCGAGGGGACAACGGACATAACCGTCAAAATCAGCGTGGCGATGATATTGTGCATGGCGGAGACCTTTCACGTCCTTGAATTTGGGGCTATCATAGGCTATTTGCTGTATTGCGGCAATATGCCAATAGGAGCCTGAAAAATGCAGATTTATCGCGTAGTTGGCCTGATGAGCGGCACCTCGCTCGATGGTATCGATGCCGCTGTCCTTTCCACGGACGGCGAGGGGTATATCCTGCGCGAGGGCTTCATATCCGTGCCCTACGAAGACGGCCTGCGTGCGCGTATTCGCGCCTGCTTGAATTTACCGCCCGAGCGCCGCGCCGAGGCCGCAGCGGTGGAGCGCGAATTGACCGAAGCCCATGCCGCCGCCATCCGCCAACTGCTTGCGGCGCGGGGAGGTTCCGCAGGCATAGACCTTATCGGTTTCCACGGCCAGACCGTGGCGCATGACCCCGCGCGGGGCTATACCTGCCAGCTGGGCGATGGCGCGCATCTGGCGGCGCTGACGGGCTTGCCTGTTGTGAACGATTTCCGAACGCCTGATGTGAAGGCGGGCGGGCAGGGAGCGCCTCTCGCACCTGTGTATCACCGCGCGCTGGCGGCGCAGCTGGAAAAACCCTGTGCATTTTTGAACATTGGCGGCGTGGCGAATGTGACCTATGTGGGTGAAGACGGCGGCATACTGGCTTTTGACACGGGCCCCGGCAATGCGCTGATTGACGACTGGATGCTGCAAAAAACGGGGCAGAAATACGATAAAAACGGCGAAGCCGCCGCCTCCGGCCGTGTGGATGAAAGCGTGCTGGCAGATTTAATGTCGCATCCGTTTTTTGCGGCAAAGCCGCCCAAATCCCTCGACCGCAACGATTTCGTTTCTGCCCGCTGGCAGCATCTGGGCGTGAACGAAGGCGCGGCGACGCTGACAGCCTTTACGGTGCGCGCTGTTGCGCGCGCAGCGGATTTTCTGCCGCAAAAACCGCGCCGCTGGATCGTCGCCGGCGGCGGCAGGCTGAATGCCGAAATGATGCACGGGCTGCGCAGCGCGCTTGGCGTGCCTGTGAACCCTATCGAAGATATCGGCTTTGACGGCGATGCAATCGAGGCGGAGGCTTTTGCCTATATGGCGGTGCGCAGCCTGCGCGGCCTGCCCATCAGTTTCCCCGGCACCACGGGCGCGCCGCGCGACATGACGGGCGGCACGCTGCATCACCCGCGCGGCAAAACGGCAGGCGCGGCATGAGCCTGATTGTGCAAGCAACGCCGGAGGCGATTGCGCAGGCGGCTGAGCGCCTGCGTGCGGGCGCGCTTGTGACCCTGCCCACCGAAACAGTCTATGGCCTTGGCGCCGATGCCACCAACGACCGCGCCGTGGCAGCGATATTCGAAGCCAAGGGGCGGCCGACATTCAACCCCGTGATTGTGCATGTGGCAAACCGCGCGCAAGCGGAAGAGATTGTGGAATTTGACATCCGTGCGCGCCTGCTGGCGGAGCTGTTCTGGCCGGGGCCGCTCACCATGATTTTGCCGCGCAAACCGGGCTCTGCCGTGTCGCTGCTGTGCAGCGCGGGGTTGCCGACGATTGCGGTGCGCTGTCCGTCGCATCCGGTGGCGCGGCAGTTGATTGCCGCGCTGGGGCGCCCGATTGCCGCGCCGAGCGCGAATGCCTCCGGCCTTCTCAGCCCCACGACGCCGCAGCATGTGGCGCAAAGCCTTGGTGAAAAAGCCGGCATGATTTTGGCGGGCGGCAAGGCGGCGGTGGGGCTTGAATCAACAGTTATCGACCTCAGCGGCGATGTTGCCGTTCTGCTCAGGCCGGGCGGCGTGACGCTGGACGAGCTGGAAATGCACCTCGGTGAAGTGCGCGTGGAAACCGAAGCGGTGGATGACAAACCCAAATCGCCGGGGCAGCTTTTGAAACATTACGCGCCGCGCACGCCGCTGCGGCTGCATGCCGTTGATGTGGCGGTGGGGGAGGCCTTGCTCGCCTTCGGCTCCCTCAAGTTCATGGGCATGCAGGGCGGCGGTTTTGCCAAGCAGAAATTACCGGACGGCTGGTTGTTGAACCTGAGTGAAACGGGCGATTTGAACGAAGCGGCCGCGAATGTTTTTGCGATGCTGCACACGCTCGACGGTTGCGGGGCAAAAACCATTGCGGTCATGAATATACCGGACACTGGCCTTGGTCTTGCTATCAACGACAGGCTGAAAAGGGCAGCGGGCGCGCAGGAGGCAAGCCCGCAAAAATAAATAAACGCGCAGGAGGCGAGCCCACAAAAATAAACAAGCGCGCTAGCGGCGAGCCCGCAGGAATAAAACAATCCCCCTTGTGATGTTCGTCTTACCGGCGCAGGCCGGTGTCCAGAAAAGTAGCCGCGCCAACATAGGTTGAAGTTGGACACCGGCCTGCGCCGGAATGACGTGTTTTATAGCTGCGCGTAGCTTTAATAATCTTTACGCTTGTAGGTCTGTTTCTTTTCCGGCGCGGCATCGGTGCTTGCAGGGGGGCTTTCGGTATAAGACAGCGCCGCGCCAGCAAGTTTTAGCGACGGCAGCAGGTTCGATGCTTTCTCCGCCATTTCGCGGATAACGGGCAGGGCGGGGGCGGTAAAATTCTCGACGATTTCGTTGTAATCAAGATTGCCGGATTTATCCGCGTCATAACGCGCCAGTAAATCGGCAGCGATGGCGTGGCCTTCTTCGGCCGCGCGCGTTTTAACGGCTTTGATTTCTTCCGCGCTTAGTTGCGGCTTTGCGCCCATTTCGGCGAATAGCATCAGGCTTTCGGTTGCCGCGAGAATTTCACCTTGGCCAAGACGTTTGTTGTTGTCGCTGTCGGCCAGTTTGAAAGCGACGCGGGCGCAGTCCTTGCTGTCGGTCACGGCGCAGGCTTCGCGCAGGCGGTCAACGAAGCGCATCAGGCGCGCCATGTTTTTGGGCACGACCGTCGGCGCTTCGGTGCAGGAGGTGTATTCGACGCTCTGGTCATGGGGCAGTTTTTCCCACAGCCGCGGCCAGTTGCGGGTGCGTTTGGCCGGCGGCTTTTCAAGGATGCCAAGGGTCATGATACCGTCGTTTTCGACCTGCACAGGCGCTACGGTGCTGCCGAGGGAGAGAATCAAGTAATCATCGGATTCCCGCTCCAGCCCCGCGGGCTCCAGGGAAAGCCCCCCGCCGGAGGATTTTAGGTAAAAATGACGGGTAAAAAGCAGGGCTTCGTCATAAATCCCGCAATCGGGCAGGGCCCAGTTGCCCTGAATCTTGTCCGGCAGCGCGGCAAGCTCTTGAGCTTTCGCCATATTCCCGCTAAAACAAAGCGCAATAAGGAAATAAGTAAAAACGACTATCAGGCGCCGCATCATCCACCGAACCCGGTTGAAACCAGAAAAATTATGACAGAACAAAAGCACATCCGGAACTTCTCGATTATTGCCCATATCGACCATGGGAAGTCAACACTTGCCGACCGTCTTATCCAGACCTGCGGCGGCCTGACCGACCGCGAGATGAAAGAGCAAATTCTCGACAACATGGAGCTGGAACGCGAGCGCGGCATCACCATCAAGAGCCACGCCATCCAGATGTCTTACCTGCACACCGACGGCGAGCGCTATACGCTCAACATGATAGACACCCCCGGCCACGTGGACTTCTCCTACGAAGTATCGCGCTCCATTGCTGCCTGCGAGGGCGCTTTGTTGCTGGTGGATGCGTCGCAAGGCATTCAGGCTCAGACCATTTCCAACCTGTATCTCGCCATCGAACACGATTTGGAGATCATTCCGGTGCTCAACAAAATTGACATGGAGAGCGCCATGGTGGACGAGGTTTCGGACCAGATCATAGACCTCATTGGTTGCAAGCGGGAGGAAATTCTGCTGGCGAGCGGTCGTACCGGGCAGGGCGTGGAAGATGTTTTGGCAGCCATTGTAGCGCGCATTCCGGCGCCCAAAGGCGATCCCGAAGCGCCGCTTCAGGCATTGATTTTCGACTCCATTTTCAACTCGTTCCGGGGCGTCATTGCCAACATCCGCATCATGAACGGCACCCTGCGCCATGGCGACAAGATTCAGTTTATGAACACCGGCCGCAATTATCAGGCCGATGAGGTGGGCATTTTGCAGATGGATTATGTGGCCGGTAAAGAATTAGCCGCCGGCAACGTGGGCTACGTCATCACCGGCATCAAGGTGTCGAAAGAGATAAAAGTAGGCGACACCATTACCCACCTTCAGGCGCCCGCAGCCGAGCCGATCAAGGGCTTTGAGGATGTAAAACCGATGGTATTTGCAGGTATCTTCCCCTTGGACAACGACGATTTTGAAGACCTCCGCGACAGCTTGGAGAAACTGCAACTCAACGACGCTTCTTTGGTGTTTGAACCCGAATCCTCGGCGGCGCTGGGCTTTGGTTTCCGCTGCGGCTTCCTCGGTATGTTGCACCTCGAAATCGTGCAGGAGCGCCTCTCGCGCGAGTTCAATCAGGACGTGATCACCACCGTACCCAACGTATCCTACAATGCCTTCACCCGCCGTGGCGAAAGCCTTATAGTACGCAACCCGATGGACATGCCCGATCCGACGGTACTGGACTACGCCGAGGAGCCGTTCATTCAGGCACAAATCATCACCAAACCGGAGTACATCGGCACCATCATGACGCTGTGCATGGACAAGCGCGGCATCCTGACCAAGCAGAACTACCTGACGGAAACCCGCGTGGAAATGACCTTTGAGATGCCGCTGGCCGAAATCGTGTTTGACTTTTACGACCGCCTCAAGTCCATCTCCCGCGGCTATGCTTCCTTCGACTACCAACCCATAGACTACCGCCTCACCGACTTGGTCAAACTCGACATCAAGCTCAACGGCGAAAATGTGGATGCCCTCTCTGCGCTCGTTCACCGCTCCAAAGCGGAGAGTTTCGGCAGGGGTATTTGCTCCCGGCTCAAGGAATTGCTGCCCCGCCAGCAGTTTGTCATCGCCATACAGGCTGCCGTGGGCGCCAAGATCATTGCCCGCGAAACCATTTCGGCCATGCGCAAAGACGTGACGGCCAAGTGCTACGGCGGCGACATCAGCCGCAAGCGCAAACTGTTAGAAAAACAAAAAGAGGGCAAAAAGAAA
>DDBY01000016.1 GCA_002334985.1 Micavibrio sp. UBA2020 | reverse complement strand
GCTGAGCGCGGATTTTCTGGCGGACTTTTATGATACCGCACGCGGCGTCAACCGCGTGGTTAATATCCACCCCTCGCTGCTGCCGGATTTCGCAGGCAAAGACAGTTATGAACGCGCCTTCGCCGCCGAAAAACCCGTGCATGGCGTTACGCTGCATTATGTCGATAACGGCATGGACACGGGCCCTGTCATCGCGCAGGCCACATACCCGCGCACGCCCGATATGACATTCGATGCGTTCTGCGCCGCAGGGCAGGCGCTTGAATATAATATTTACAGCGCGTTTCTAAAAAACCTCGCGCAAGAGCACGCGCAAAAGCCGGAGGCGAAAAAATGGGCACAGGCATGACCAAAACGCAGCGCATCGAAATCAGCGAACGTATCACCGGCGCCACGCCCGCCGCGCGCTGTCGTCAGGCACAGGAATTTTTCGGCATACGCCTGTCTGGTATTGACGAAATCAAGGTTTACAAAATTGCGGCCGAAACTTTGCCACCCGCACCCGTGCTGCACGAAGTTTTTGCAGACCCTGTTTTGCAAAAATTGCATATCGCCGCGACGGCCATGCCCGCAAAAACGCCCGCCTACGCCATCGAAATATCTTTCCGCCCCGGCGTCACCGACAACGCCGCACGCGCCGCAGAAATGGCGCTGAAGCAAACGGGATACGACGCGCGCGTCGCCAGCAGCAGCCTTTATTTTCTTTATGGCGACATCAGCGCCGCCGATGCTGAAAAACTGTCGGCGGAGATGCTTGCCAACCCGCTTATCCAGAAAATCGACGTTATGCCTTATGACGATTTCATGCGTCAAAACAGATTTGACAGCGTGCAGCTGCCGACCGTGCAACTGGCGCCAGCAGAAAAGCTGTTTGAGACTATCAACCTCGCTATAGGCGATGCCGCGCTTGAAACGCTCAGCACGGCGCGCTGCCTCGCGCTCAGCCTTGCGGAAATGAAGCATATTCGCGACTTTTACGCGCAAAATGACACGGCCACCGCCCGCGCCGCCGCCGGATTGCCCGCGCTGCCGACGGATGTAGAACTTGAAATCCTCGCCCAGAGCTGGAGCGAGCATTGCAAACACAAAATTTTCGCCGCCGATATCGACTATACAGGGCCGGACGGGCAGACGCGCAACATTTCCAGCCTTTATAAAACATTCATCAAACGCGCCACGCAAGATGTGCGCCATGCGCGCGGCATCGACTGGCTGGTATCCGTATTCAGCGACAATGCGGGCATCGTGCGGTTCGACGACAATATCGACCTTTGCATCAAGGTGGAAACACACAACAGCCCCTCCGCCCTCGACCCTTATGGTGGGGCGTTGACAGGTATTCTGGGCGTCAACCGCGACATTCTGGGTGCAGGTATGGGCGCGAAGCCCATCGCCAATACGGATGTTTTTTGTTTCGCCCCGCCCCACATGCCGAAAAAAGGCCGCGAAAATGAAATGCCGCAAGGCCCCAAATCCCCCCGGCAAATACTCGAGGGCGTACACAAAGGCGTCGAAGACGGCGGCAATAAAAGCGGCATCCCCACCATCAACGGCGCGTTTTTCTTTGACGAAGATTATGCCGGCAAACCATTGGTATTCGTCGGCACCGTCGGCGTCATGCCCCATAAACTGCCGGATGGCCGTAGCGCGGCAGAAAAACACATTCACAGCGGCGATGTCATTGTCATGACCGGCGGCGCGATTGGCGCGGACGGCATTCATGGCGCGACGTTCAGCTCCCTCGCCCTCGATGAAAATGCGCCGGCCACCGCCGTGCAAATCGGCGACCCGCTGACGCAGAAAATTATGACGGATTTCCTTCTGGAGGCGCGCGATAGCGGACTATACCGCGCCATCACCGACAACGGCGCGGGCGGGCTTTCGTCCAGCGTCGGGGAAATGGCGCAAATGTCGGGCGGCGCGACACTCGACCTTGCGCGCTGCCCTGTCAAATACCCCGGCCTTGCGCCGTGGGAGCTGATGGTGAGCGAAAGCCAGGAGCGCATGACGCTGGCCGTACCGCCGGAAAGTCTGGACGCTCTGCTCGCCCTCGCTGCACGGCGCGGGGTACTGGCAACGGCGATTGGCCATTTCACGGACAGCGGAGATTTGCATGTTACTTACGATGGAAAAACCGTCGCCTGCCTGCCGCTTGCCTTTATTCACGATAGCCTGCCGCCGCTGAGACTGGATGCCGTATGGGAAGGCGCCCGCCCGCGCAGCGCATGGCGCGGCGGCGCGCGCGCCGATAACCGCAGCGCTGCACCGGATATGGCCACCGCGCTGTTGCATCTGCTGCAAAGCCCGAATATCACATCCAAAGAAAAATGGGTGCGCGACTATGACCACGAAGTGCAAGCGGCCACGCATATAAAACCGTTCGCAGGCACGCAGGAAGACGGGGCGAATGATGCCGGCGCTATCTGGCTTTACCCGCATGGCGGCGCGCGCGAGCATACCGCGGTTGTCGGTTGCGGCATGGCGCCGCGCCTTTCCCCGTATGACCCGTACCTGATGGCGCAATATGCGGTTGATGAAGCGGTGCGCAATGTCCTTTGCGCCGGTGGCGACCCGGACATGCTTTGCCTTCTGGACAATTTCTGCTGGCCCGACCCTGTCAAATCGGCCAAGAACCCCGATGGCAATTATAAAATGGGGCAGCTGGTACGCAGCTGCGAAGGGCTTTACGACATCTGCCTTGCCTATGGCGCACCACTGGTAAGCGGCAAAGACAGCATGAAAAACGATTTCCGCGGACTTGATAAATCCGGCCAGAACATCACCATCAGCGTCTTGCCGACTTTGATGGTCACGGCCATGGCACGCGGCCGCACCGGCATCGCGCGCGGGGCGGATTTCAAATCGGCAGGCGATGCGATTTACCTGCTGGGCAGCCCCGACGTCAGCTTTTGCGCGTCTGAATACGCACATTATTTTAAAGCGCCGGATGATGCGCCGTTGCCGCTCGACGGCAGTAAAAACATGGACATGTACCACCGCCTCCACGGCGCCCTCAAATCCGGCCTTTTGCAAAGCCTGCATGACGTATCGGACGGCGGTCTTCTCTGCGCCGTTGCCGAAAGCATGATTGGCGGGCGTCTTGGGGCGCATATCGACGCTATGGATGCGCGCGCAGGCTTCGGCGAAGCGCCAGCACGCTTTATTGCCAGCGTCGCGCAAAAAGACGCTCCGGCATTCGAAGCCGCCATGACGGGCACAGATTGCCGCCGCATCGGGCAGGTGAGCGAAACGCCTGCACTGGTTTGCAGCGACATGAACATACCGCTTGGCGACATCATCGCCGCGTGGAAAAAAGGGTTTTAACCGGAAAGGATTTTATCATGGGATTGCGCAAGCCTCTTTTCCTCGTTCTTTGCGGCGACGGCATCAATTGCGAACGTGAAACCGCCAGCGCCTTCGTACATGCGGGCGGCGATGCGCATATCATGCACATCAACGACATTCTAGCCGCGCCGGAAAAACTGGCCGCTTATGACGGACTCGCCGTGCCGGGCGGGTTTTCTTTCGGTGATGAACTGGGCAGCGGGCAAATCATGGCGCTTAAAATCCGTCACAAGCTGGGGGAGGCGTTTTCTCGTTTTGTTGAAAAACAAAAACCTGTCATCGGCATTTGCAACGGGTTTCAGGTATTGGTGAAGCTGGGTTTGCTGCCGTTTCCGGATGCGCGGGAGCGTCTTTGCGCCCTTGCCCCCAATGCGCACGGCGGCTTTATTGACCGCTGGGTCACGCTGGCACCGCAAGCGGGCAGCCGCTGCATCTGGACAGCCGGCATTGAAAACGCCCTTCGCCTGCCCGCCCGCCACGGCGAAGGCCGCATCGTTTTTGCCGACGGTCAGGCAGACGCCCTGCATAAAAAATTGCAGGACAGCGGACAAATTCCGTTTTGCTACGAAACCGACATCAACGGCTCTTACGCCCGCATTGCGGCGCTTTGCGACCCGACGGGACATGTGCTCGGCCTGATGCCGCATCCGGAAGCCTTCATGCACGCAGAATGCGCGCCGAACGCACGCGAAGAGCAGCCCGGCGACGGTTTTATTATTTTCGACAACATTATCCGCCATTTGCAAGGACAGGAGAAATCCCTTGAAAAACGTATCGCCTAAAACCGCGCCCACTAAAATCGCCCGCGCCCTTGTCAGCGTCAGCGACAAATCCGGCCTTGATACCCTTGCCGCAGCGCTGGTGCGTCATGGCGTTGAAATTATCTCGTCCGGCGGCACGCTGAAATATCTGGCGGAGCGCGGCATTGCCGTGACGCCAATTGAAAAAGTCACCGGCAACCCCGAATGTTTCGGCGGGCGCATGAAAACGCTCAGCTTCCCCGTTGCCAGCGCGATTTTATATCGCCGCGGACACGAAACGGATGAAGCAGAAGCCGCCACCCTGAACATCCGCGCCATCGACCTTGTGGTTTGCAATCTCTATCCGTTTGAATCTGTCGCCAAAACGAACCCTGCCGAAGACGTTTTGATTGAGAATATCGATATCGGCGGCCCCACGCTTATCCGCGCGGCGGCGAAAAACCATGCCGATGTCACCGTCATCACAGCCCCCATGCAATATACCGCGCTGATAGACGACATGGATGCGCATCAAGGCGCGACGTCGTTTGCGCTGCGCCAGCACATGGCGCTGGCCGCGTTCCGCCACACGGCACGCTATGACGGCATGATCGCCGCCAAGCTCGAAGATTTGTGGCAGGCTGAAGGCCGCACGATTGTGATTACACCGGACAGCGGCACGGCGCTGCGTTACGGCGAAAATCCGCATCAATCGTCACATGTGCATGCCGACCCGTTCCATGCAGGGATTGCAGGGACTGTGCCGCTGCAGGGAAAAGAGCTTTC
This sequence comes from Micavibrio sp. UBA2020, assembly GCA_002334985.1. GTDB lineage: Bacteria > Pseudomonadota > Alphaproteobacteria > Micavibrionales > UBA2020 > UBA2020. The sequence continues at coordinate 5,862 of DDBY01000016.1, read as the reverse complement.
TTATAACAACCTGCTCGACGCCGATGCCGCATGGCGCAGCTGCGGCGATGCGGCCCTTGTCGCGCCGACGGCGCTGCCTGCCACCGTATCCATCATCAAACACCTGAGCCCCTGCGGGGTGGCGGCGGCGGCAACACCGATGCAGGCGCTTGAAATGGCCTGGGCGGGCGACCCCGTCAGCAGCTTTGGCGGTATTCTTGCCTTTAACAAAGCCGTCGATGCCGATATCGCCGCATGGCTACAAGACAGGTTTGTCGAGGTTATCGTCGCCCCCGCCTACAGCGCAGGGGCGCTCGCCCTGTTCGCCAAAAAGCCCAACCTGCGCTTGCTTTGCTTGCCCGTTTATGACGGCAGCTACAAACAGCCGATGGTGCGCTCCATCTCCGGCGGTTATGTGGTGCAGCAGGAAGATACCGGCGCGGATGCCGATTTCAAACCCGCAACGGCCAACCCCTTCCCCGCCGACAAATCCGCGCTGGCGCGCTTTGGCGTCATGGCGTGCAAACACCTGAAAAGCAACGCCATCGGGCTTTTCAGCGAAACGCCTGAAGGCATGAGCATGATTGGCGCGGGCATGGGCAACCCCAACCGCCTTGTCAGCATGAAACAGGCCGTCGAAAAAGCACACGAAAACGGCCATGCGGATTTGAAGGACTGCGTGCTGGTTTCCGACGCGTTTTTCCCCTTCGCCGATAATATCGGCATCGCTGCTGCGGCAGGTATCCGCTATATCGTGCAGCCGGGCGGCAGCGTGAAGGACAAAGACGTTATCAAAGCCTGCGAAGAGCAGGATATCAGTATGGCCTTCACCGGTCGCCGCCACTTCCGCCACTAAGGAGAGAGATATGCAGTCCCAGACCAGCTACCGCGATGCCGGCGTGGATGTGGAGCGCGGCGACGCCTTCGTCGAGCGCATCAAGTCGAAAGTCGCCGGCACCTATAATAACCGCGTCATGGCGGGCGTGGGCGGTTTTGCGGCGCTTTACCGCGCAGGCAACGGCAAGCTGCTGGCCGCAGGCACAGACGGCGTCGGCACCAAAGTCAAAATCGCGCAGCAGCTGGGCGAGCATGGCTCTATCGGTATCGACCTTGTCGCGATGTGCGTGAATGACGTGATTTGCACAGGGGCAACGCCGCTGTTCTTCCTTGACTACCTTGCCACGGGCAAGCTGGATGTGGATACAGGCGAAAAAATCCTTGATGGGATTATCGATGGCTGCAAACAATCCGAATGCGCGCTGATTGGCGGCGAAACCGCAGAAATGCCGGGCATGTACCAAAACGGCGAATACGACCTTGCCGGTTTTTGCGTCGGCGAAGTGATGGAGCAAGAACTCATTGACGGCAGCCGCGTGGCCGAGGGCGATACGCTGATTGCGCTGCCCTCTTCCGGTTTTCACTCCAACGGCTACTCCCTTGTGCGCAAGCTGGTGAACGAGAAAGAAACGGAACTGCTGCAGGCCTGCCTGACGCCGACGCGTATTTACTGGAACGCGGTCAAAGGCCTGCGCGATTGTCTGCACGGCATGGCGCATATCACGGGCGGCGGGTTTGCGAATATACCGCGCATGAACGCAGGGTTTGATTACGTTATCGATACCCTGCCCGAACTGGACCACCTGCCGCCGGTCTTCGGCGAAATCGCCCGCCGCAGCCAGTTGCCGCGCGCAGAGCTTTATCAGACATTCAACATGGGCATCGGTTTCGTCATGGCCACGCGCCAGCCCGACGCGCTTTTGAGCCGCCTGAGCGCCGCGGGGGAGCGATTCTGGCGTATCGGCCATGTCGCGCGGGGTGCAGGCCGCGTGATTGTGACAGGAAAAGACGGATTTACGCTGGATTAAGCTGATAAGTCTTTACCCCCCGCCCGCGTTATGTCATAAGCATCGGCATTATGCTGAGCGTATCGAACCTGACATACCGCGTGGGCGGGCGTACTATTCTTGAAGACTGCAACGTCAATATCATGGACGGCTGGAAAGTCGGCGTGGTCGGCGCGAACGGCGCGGGGAAATCTACCCTGTTCAAACTGATTGCAGGCGATTTGCACCCCGATAACGGCCATATCAGCCTGAACGAGCGTCAGACATTCGGCATGGTGCGGCAGGATATTCCCGTCACCGATACGCCGATTATCGACATCGTTATCCACGCGCATGAAGAACTGTCGGAACTGCTGAAAGCGGCCGAGACGGAAACAGACCCCTATAAAATCGGCGACATCCACATGCGCCTTGCCGAGCTTGACGCCTATAGCGCGACGTCGCGCGCGGCGATTTTGCTCACGGGCCTCGGCTTTCGCGACGACCAGCTGCAAGCGCCGTTCAACGCCCTCAGCGGTGGCTGGCGCATGCGCGTCGCACTGGCGGCGGCGCTGTTCGTGCAGCCGGATGTGCTGCTGCTCGACGAGCCTACAAACCACCTCGACCTCGAAGCTATCATGTGGCTGGAGGAATATCTGGCCAATTACCCGCATACTTTGCTGGTCATCTCGCATGACCGCGAGCTTCTGAATATCTGCGCCGACCACATCGTGCATGTCGAAAATCAGGAAGTGACGCTGTACACCGGAAATTACGACACGTTCGAGCGTGAACGCGCCGAACGCCTTGCCCACCAGCAGGCGCAATTTGAAAAGCAGCAGGCACAGCGTGCGCACATGCAGGCCTTCGTTGACCGTTTCCGCGCCAAGGCCAGCAAGGCGCGCCAGGCGCAAAGCCGTATCAAAGCGCTTGAGAAAATGGACTTGGTCGATGCCGTCATCGCCGGACGTTCGCTGCGCTTTTCATTCCCGCAGCCGGAAGAGCTTTCTTCTCCCCTCATCGCCATGCGCGGGGTAGATGTCGGCTATACGGAAGGCAAACCGATATTGCGCCGCGTCAGCCACAATATCGACATGGACGACCGCATCGCGCTCATGGGTGCCAACGGCAACGGTAAATCGACGCTGATTAAACTGATTGCAGGCAAGCTCGGCGCGATGGACGGCGACATTGTGCGCTCCGGCAAGCTGCGCATCGGCTATTTCTCGCAGCACCAAACGGAAGAGCTGGATGTTACATCCACCCCCTACCTTGAAATGTACCGGCTGATTGAAAAAAAGACGGGCAACGTCAAGGAATCGGTCGTGCGCGCCAAGCTGGGGCAGTTCCATTTCTCCAAAGACCTTGCGGATAACACCATCGCCTCGCTCAGCGGCGGGGAAAAGGCGCGCCTTCTGTTCGCCCTGATGAGTTTCGATGCGCCGCATATCCTGCTTTTGGACGAACCGACCAACCACCTTGATATCGACGCGCGGCAAGGCTTGATTAACGCGCTAAACGGATATGACGGCGCTGTTATCATCGTCAGCCACGACCCCGGCATGGTGGAGCGCGTGGCCGACCGCTTGTGGCTGGTGCATGACGGTGAAGTGAAAAACTTCGACGGCGACCTTGCCGATTACCGCCGCTTTGTCATCCAGCAGCGCCGCGAACGCCGCAGCAAAGAGCGCGCGCGCCAGAAAGAAGAAGAAACGGCCCCCGCCGAAAAACCCGCGCAGAACGTCAATATCTCCGCCCTGCGCAAACGCGTGGAAAAAGCGGAAAAAGAAATCGAAAAAATGACTGCCAGCAAAGAAAAGCTGGAGGCCGACATGGCCAGCCCGGGATTTTTTAACGACAGCGCCCGCGCCAGCGCCGCGCAGAAGGAGCATGCGGCGGTCAGCGAGAAACTCGCCGCCGCCGAAGCCCTGTGGCTGGAGGATCAGGCGCTTTTGGAAGAACATAATCTTCGCAAGGCCTGAGTGTAGCGCCACAAACCCTATCAGATTTTAAAAATTACGCCCCCGGCGCATTTTTGTCGCGCCGCCGTCCGGCAATGCCGGCCCCTGCGGCCACAACGCCCATCGCGGCGAATACGCCGGCGCAGGCATAGCCGTATGCGCTGCCGAAGTCATAGGCCGATTGCGTTTGGCGAAGGCGGCTGCGGGCGCTGCGGAATTCATCCGACAAGGCACGCGTCTCTTCGCTTTGCTCGCGGCGGTCATACAAATACATGTTCAGCGTGGAATCTTCGGGCGCGGACTTGCCCGTACCTGCGCGGTAAACTGAATCCGCCTGCTGGTACACAACCTCATAACGCGCCTTGGCGTTTTCAAGCGGCTGTTCATAGATGGATGTCGTGAAGGGGCGCGAGGCAAGCGCGAAAGTCAGGCAAAGCCCTGCGAGCGCGAAATCGAAATTGCGGATAAGTTTGTAGCCCATTCTGGCCAGAACCGTATCAACCGAAGTCTTTTGGTTAGACGTATCGTTTTTCATGCCTGCTTCCTCCCGCTTGCTATGACATTTCAGGGGTCAAGAACAGACTATTGATTCGCTACGTTTATGTCAATAAAAAAGAGGTATAATAATACCGCAATATTATTACCCTTCCTCCCGCGATAGCAGGGCGCTGAGATTTTGTATTTCCGTCGCATAAGGGCTGCCCGGCCGCCACACAAGACCGACGGCACGCGCATAGCGCTCATTGCGGAACGGCACATAGACGATGCCGTCATTTTTACGGCGCGCCATTTCCGGCAGCAGCGTCACCCCCGAATGTGCGGCCACCATGTGGCGCAACGTTTCAAGGCTGGTGGCACGGAAAGACTGGCCGTAAACGGGGCTTGCGGGACTGCGCAGTTTTTCGCAAATCCCCAGCATCTGGTCTTTCAGGCAATGCCCGTCGTCGAGCAAAAGCCAATCCGCCTGCTCCAAATCGCCCGGCTCTGCCGCGCTTAAACCCGCATAGGCATGGCCTGCCGGTACGGCCAGATAAAACGGCTCGGTGAACAGCTTGCGCGTTTTCAGCCCCTCGCCGCGCACGGGCAGACTGACGATGGCGACATCAATCTTGCCTTCTTGCAAAAGCGCCATCAGGCGGTCTGTTTTTTCTTCGTGGATTTGCCAGTTGATGCCGCGCGCGCGCGCTTTTTTGCCGACATGCGCAAAAAACTCCGGCAGATAATAAGGCGCAATCGTCGGAATAACGCCGAGGTTGATAATTTTCGCCTGTTTACCCTCGCGGTGCAATTTGGCGTATTTGCGGATTTCGCCGACATTGTCCAGAATCGTGCGCGCATGGGCAAGAATGTATTCCGCCTCCGGCGTCGGGCTCACTTCGCGCGTGGTGCGCTCGAACAGGCGCAGCCCCAGATGCTCCTCCAGTTTTCGTATTTGGGTGCTGAGCGCGGGCTGGCTGACATGGCAAGCCTCCGCCGCCAGACCAAAATGCCGTTTTTCGGCCACCGCCAGAAGATATTCAAGGTCACGCAGGTTCATTTTTATGTCTCATAACTATATTTTATAAGTTTGATAGGATATTTATATTTTTATTTATAGCTGCGGCCTATTACCCTTTCAATACCTATTCACCGTTTTTTAATCAAACCGCTTTACAAACGGGGCTGTTCAACGCCGCCAGAGTTTTTTTAACCGTGCAGGCTGCAAAGCCGCCCACCCCTGAAACCTACAAAACCGGAGACAGATATGAGCAAGACCAATACCGCCGCCAAATGCCCTTTCATGCATGGCGCCGTCACCATCGCGGGCAAATCGAACACCGACTGGTGGCCGAACGCGCTGAACCTTGACATCCTGCATCAGCACGACAGCAAGACAAATCCGATGGGCGCCGGTTTTAACTACCGCGAAGAAGTCAAAAAACTCGACGTCGCCGCGCTCAAGAAAGACCTGCACGCGCTCATGACCAACAGTCAGGAATGGTGGCCGGCGGATTGGGGGCACTACGGCGGGCTGATGATACGCATGGCATGGGACGCCGCGGGCTCCTACCGCACGGCAGATGGCCGGGGGGGGGGGGGGGCCCGGAAACCAGGCCTCC
>DDBY01000194.1:3986-8410 GCA_002334985.1 Micavibrio sp. UBA2020 | reverse complement strand
CCGCCATGGTGGGCGAGAGGTCGGCGGTATCGTCCTTCGCCCATTTTTCCACCAGCGACAGATAAAAAAGGCTGAAGGCGCTGATGGCTACGGGCGTGATGCGCGCTTCCTCAAGACGGCAAAGGCAGAGCATGCGTTTCATCGTTTCATAAAGACGATAGGCGAAACGCTTTCCTTGCAGCGGATGGCGCGCAGCGAAGCGGGGCAGCGCCTTCAGCGCGGGTCTGTATTCCTGTGCCAAATCAAAGCGCGTCATCAGAATTTCCAAAAGATTATCGCGCCAGTTGTCGGTCAGGTAATCGCCGACAATGTCCTGTGTTTTTTCTTCGATAACGTCGAGCAGCTCGAACACGATATCCCATGTATCTTCGAAGAAAAATTCGACATCCTTCACGCTCACGCGTGCTTCAGCGGCGATGGCGGTATGATTGGCGGCTTCCCATCCGTCTTTGCCTGCAATATCTGCGGCAATACGCAGGAGCAGCGGGCGCATTTCTTCGGACGGTTTCTTGTTATCCGCCTTTTTCTTTGCGGAAGCTTTGGGTTTTGCGGGTTTCTTTTTTTTGACTTTCGTCTGGTTTCCGCGCTGCGATTGTGCCATGATAACCCCCTGATTTCTTTTTAAAAGTACAAGGATTTTCGGCATGAGTAAAGAGCCTGTGGATATCGTCGGCATCGGCAATGCGATTGTGGACGTTCTCTCTAAAACCGATGACACCTTTTTGCAGGCCGAGCGCCTGAATAAAGGCTCAATGACGCTCATCGAAGAAGCGCAGGCCGAAGCCCTTTACAAAAAAATGGGCCCCGGCATGGAAATGTCGGGTGGTTCCGCTGCGAATACGATTGCCGCTTTTGCGGCCATGGGCGGCCGCGCCGGTTATATCGGCAAGGTATCGAACGACCAGCTGGGAAATGTGTTTCGCCATGACATCTGCGCGAGCGGGGTACAATTCACGACAGCGCCGCTTGAAGACGGCCCTTCGACCGCGCGCTGCCTTATCCTGATTACGCCGGATGCGCAGCGCACCATGTGCACCTATCTGGGCGCCTGCGTCTGGATTGCCCCCAGTGATTTGGACGAACAGATGATTGCCAATGCCGGTGTCACATATCTGGAGGGGTATCTGTTTGACCGCCCGCGCGCAAAACAAACCTTCCGCCGTGCGGCCGAAGTCGCGCATGCGGCAGGCAAAAAAGTTGCATTGTCATTGTCCGACTCTTTCTGTGTCGAGCGTCACCGCGAAGAGTTCCTCGACCTCGTCGAACATCACGTCGATATTCTGTTTGCGAACGAAAGCGAGATTACGGCGCTTTATAAAACCGACGATTTCGAGCACGCCGTCTGGCAAGTGAAAGAGCATTGCGAACTGGCTGCCTTGACGCGCTCTGAAAAAGGCTCTGTTATCGTCAGCAAAACGGCCGAGCCCGTGATTGTCCCCGCAGCCCCCGTGGCGCAGGTGGTGGATACAACGGGCGCGGGGGATATGTACGCGGCCGGTTTCCTTTTCGGTCATGCACGCGGCTTCCCGCTTGGGGAGTGCGGTTATCTCGGTTCCCTCGCGGCGGCGGAAGTCATTGCACATGTCGGCGCAAGGCCGCAAAGCGATTTGGCTGCGCTTGTCAAAATGCGCAAGGCGGGGTAGTTCCGTTTATATGGGCGCTTCCCCCCTGCATCACCTGCGCAAAGGTGCGCTGACAATCGCGGCGGCGTTTGTGCTGTCCGCTTTTTTGTCGGCGGCGGCATCGCAGGCTTTTGTGCCTGAACTGGCGGCCGCAAAGGCGGGGCAGGGGCTGCATGCGCTTGCCATGCATGGCGCGCCGAAATACCCGCCCGATTTTACCAACCTTGAATACATCAATCCGGACGCGCCCAAGGGCGGTGTTTTGCGCATGGCAAAAACCGGCAGCTTCGACACGCTGAACCATCACATCATTATGGGCACGGCGGCGGAGGGGCTGGCCATGACCAGCGACCAGCTGATGCAGCGCGTCTGGGACGAGCCCTTTACCCTTTATGGCCTTGTGGCAGGCAGCGCGGAGATACCGGAAGACCGCTCGTGGGTTGTCTATCGCCTGCGCCCCGAGGCGCGTTTCCATGACGGCACGCCCATGACGGCGGAAGATGTCAAATTCAGCTATGAAACCTATCTCAAGCACGGGCATCCGGTGCGCCGCCGCGTGTATGGGCTGGTCAGCCATGTGACGATTATCGACGACCGTACCATCCGTTTCGATTTCGGCGCGGGATACGACCCCGAAACCGTCATGATTTTGTCGCTGATGAATGTACTGCCGAAACATTATTGGCAAAAACACGACATTACCAAAACAACGCTGACGCCGCCGCTTGGTAGCGGGCCTTATAAAATCACCAGCGTCGATGCGGGCCGCCGTATCGTTTACGAACGCGTAAAGGATTACTGGGCAAAAGATTTGCCGGTCAACCGCGGGCATTATAATTTCGATACCATCATCTACAGCTATTTCCGTGACGACGATATCGCGCTGCAATCTTTCAAAGCGGGGGAGTATGACATCCGCCGCGAATACGATGTAACAAAGTGGAACGGCGCTTATGATTTCCGCGCGCTTGAAGACGGACGCGTTATCAAAGAAGAAATCCCACATGGCCGTCCGGAATGGCTGCGCGCCATGGTGTTCAATACGCGCCGTCCCGTTTTTGCGGATGCGCGCGTGCGCGAAGCGCTTGACCAGATGTTCAACCACGAATGGCTTAACAGCACGCTTTACGGCGGTAAAATGCGCCGCATCGAAAGCGTTTTTGCCAATTCCGAACTGGCCGCGCGCGACAAACCGGTGGGCGAGGAAATGGCCGTGCTGGAGCAGTATAAAGACAAGCTGTCGCCCCGCGTATTTGGCGCGGCATACAAATCGCCTTCAGGTCACATGCGCGACCGCCAGCGCCGCGCGCTGACACTGCTGCGCGAAGCAGGCTGGGCATATAAAGACCAGCGGCTGGTCAATGCCGAAGGCCGCGCGATGCAGTTTGAAATCCTCGGTGGCAGCAAGGCGGATGAAAAAATCGCGCTTGAATTCGCCCGCACGCTGCGGCGCATAGGCATCGAGGTGAATGTGCGCACGGTCGATAGCGCGCAATTCGCAGGGCGGCTCGATAACTTCGACTACGACATGGTGACGTACCGCTGGATAAATTCCCTGTCGCCCGGAAACGAGCAGATGAATTACTGGGGCAGCCAGGCCGCCAAGCAAAAGGGCAGCCGCAATTATGCCGGTGTGCGTGATGATGTCGTCGATGCGCTGGCCGACAGCATCGCCCGCACGCGCGAAAGGTCGCAGCTGGTTACGCGTGCCCGCGCGCTCGACCGTGTGCTGATGCACGGCTATTACATGATTCCCCTGTTTTATGCGGGCACGGATATGGTCGCACGCAATGCAGAGGTCAAAAGACCCGAAACCACCCCCGTTTACGGGGTAGTTCTGGAAAGCTGGTGGCGTGAAACGCCGCCAAAAACCGCCCCCTGACATATCCCTATTGTTTTGGGCGCGGGAAATGATTAACGTACTAAAAGAGAATGAACATTTGCCGAGGGGGATTTCTGTTCTCATGACCAAAGGTTTCAAAATGCTGGCGCTGGCCGGCGGGCTTATGGCGCTTTCCGCATGTGCGGTTCAGACGCCGGTTGCACAGGCTTACTGGCAGCGCGTGGAAGACAACTCCGCGCTCTGGATGACGGGGCCGAAGGCGCAGCAGCAACTCGATCAAGACCTCGCAGGTTGCGTGCGTGAAGTGGATGAACTGGTCGAGCTGGGCGCCCTGCGGGAAACCACGCCGCCGGATACCCACAGCGAATATCACCGCGCACTGGATGCTTCGGGCGACCTTTCGTTCTATGACACCCCGACGCGCCTTGGTAACCACAAGGTATCGCATACCGATTATCACGATTTCGAAAGCTGCATGCGCGTTCGCGGGTGGGAGCGTGTGCGCTTCGTCCGTTATGATGCCGCACGTCAAGCGCAGAAAACCCACAAAGAAACGCAACAACTGCGCGTTTGGGGCGTAAGTGGCGCCGCTGCAGACCAGAAGGTCGAAGAGCAAATTCAGGCCGTCCGCGACAGCTACACGAACCTGAACCAGTAATCAGCCTTACACAATCAAGGCAGATAAACAAAACCGCCATGACGCAGAGTCGTGGCGGTTTTTGTTTTAGGCGAAAATATAATCAGACGCCGGTTTATTTCGCGCGTATTTTTTCAAGAAGCTTCAGTGCGCCGGCATAGGCGGCATCGACCGTCAGGCTGCCCATCAGGCTGACGCGCACTTTGCCGCTTTCGTTCACGGGCGCATTTTCAAGCAGCTCTTCCGCCGTTTCAGGGGTAGACACAAAAGCTGCCTTCGGCCCCCACGGACGGTAGAGAACCGGATAGCCGGGGCCAAACAG
>DDBY01000194.1:0-3646 GCA_002334985.1 Micavibrio sp. UBA2020 | reverse complement strand
GCGCAGCGGGCAATGGCGGCCGCTGCCTCCAGCGGGGTTGTTTTTGCAATCACATCAATGCGGCGGTCCTCGGGCAGGGCGTTCAGTACGGGCTGCGCCACGGCTTCTTCGCCGGGTGCAGCGAAGACCGCAATGCGCGCCCCCGGAAACGGCCCTTCGGGCGCGGTCAGTTTCAGTGCCAGCTCGGCAAAATTCTCCCCCGGCCATGTCTTGCCCGGCCAGCGGGCAGCGGGGGCGATAGCCAGCACGGGGATACCTTCGGGTATGATACTGGCGGCCTTGGCCAATGATGCTTCGTCAAACCAGAAACGCGGCGAGGGCGGGGGCGATGCCTTGACCACACGCGCGACCTGTTCGACCTTGTGCATGCTTTTGCTCTGGCGGCTCCAGATATATCTTTTTTTGGTATGCAGCACGCGCGACAGCGGGCTGTTGCGCATATCGACGACGATATCCCATTTGTGCAGCGTCACGGCGCGCGCCAGCAACCGCCAGTGGCCGCCGAAGCGTTCCTTTTTCATGGAAATCACGTTGCTGACATTGGGGATGGCTGAAAATATACCCGTCACCACCGGGCCGCAGGCAACCGTCACGTCGGCATCCGGATGCAAACGCAGCAAGTGGTCAAGCGCGCCAGTGGTGAGAATGGCGTCGCCAAGGTTGGTCGCGGAAATAAACAGTATCTTCATGCTTGGCGTGGGTGAAAACCGTTTCTGGCTTTTCTTCTGCTTCGGGTCGTCGTCTTGTTTTTTTTGTTATTACTTTGTCATTTTGCGGCGTAGGCAAGAAACAAAAACAGAATAGCCAAAGCCTGGCAGGCGATGCGGAATTGCATCATACGGTTACTGGTTTTATGGTCTTGTTCGCGGCCGCGTGTCATTACCACCATACCCCAAAAAAGAGAGGCGACAACCCCCAGAAATGCCATTCCGGCAAGAACGGCGAAAATGACAGAGAGGGGGGACATCACGGTTTTCCTTTATTGCAATAATGTGAAAGTAATATAGGCTTTGCCGCAGCGTATGAAAAGAGCAGCAGGAGCATCATTATGACCAAACTCATCGACGGCCCCTTCATTGCCCCGAAATCGGGCGCAGCCAAAAATCTGGTCGTTTTCCTGCATGGTTATGGCTCGAACGGCGATGATTTGATTTCCATCGGCCGTGAATGGGCACCTTATTTGCCGGATACGGCCTTTGTATCGCCGAACGCGCCGGAGGTTTGCGAAATCTGGGCACAGGGTTATCAGTGGTTTTCTATCCGCGCCATCGACCCTGATGCCTTCGAGCGGGAAAAACAGGCCGAAAAGGCCATGCCGGCGCTGAATGCCTTTTTGGATGCGCAGCTGGAAAAATGGGGCGTGCCGGAAAGCCGCCTGCTGGTCGTCGGATTTTCGCAAGGCGCCATGATGGCCATGTACACCATGCCGCGCCGCCAGCGCCCTTGCGCGGGCGTTATTGGCTATTCCGGCATGCTGATTGAGGCCGAGGCACTGAAGCAGCCGCAGATGGTCAAAATCCCCGTTCTGGCCATCCACGGCGACAGCGATGAAGTCGTGCCGCCCGCCAGCCTTGGCGCGATTGAAAGCGGTTTTTCCGCCGCCGGTTATGATGTGGAAACTGTTATGCGGCCCGGTCTTGGGCATGGAATTGACGGTTTCGGGCTCACCCGCGGTCTCGACTTTATCAAGGAATGTCTTGATAAAGCAGGCAATAGTGCCGCCGCATAATTTAAAGTAAAACATTAAATCATCTGTAAAAACAGATATTTACAGGCCGTTTTCGCAGCCTGTGGATAAATTCGTGATATAATGAGCCTATGGGTGAAAGATTCGTCACCGTCCTCTGACCGAAATGGGTCGGGGCAGAGTGGAGGCGGGACGGACCGAACATAGGGAACCCCAACCGTGCATAACCATTTGGACAGCTGTCCGACTTTGGTACTCAATGCCGATTATCGTCCTCTGAGCTATTTTCCTCTTTCATTATGGTCTTGGCAGGAAGCGGTGAAAGCCGTGTTCCTTGACCGTGTGGATATTGTTTCGGAATACGACGAAATCATCCGCTCCCCCAGTTTTCAGATGAAAGTGCCGAGCGTTATCGCCCTGCGCGAATATGTGCAGCCAAAACCACGGCCGGCTTTCACTCGCTTTAACGTATTCCTGCGCGATTTGTGGACGTGCCAATATTGCGGCGATAAATTCAAAACGCACGAGCTGACCTTCGACCATGTGATTCCGAAATCACGCGGCGGCACCACGACGTGGGAAAACATCTGCACAGCCTGTCAGGATTGCAACTTGCTGAAGGGTAACCTGCTGCCGCTTGAATGCGGCATGCACCCGCTGCGCAAGCCCGTGCAGCCGACAACGGGGGAGCTGCAAGTCAACGGCCGCGCCTTCCCGCCGCATTTCCTGCACAGAAGCTGGAACGACTACCTGTATTGGGATACGGAACTGGAAAGCCCGTAAAAATCCGCGTGCTTTATGTGCGCTTGCGCCCGCGCAGCAGCATAAAACCCGTAAAGCCCGCAAGGCCGAGCGACAGAAGGAAATTCCATCCCGTCATCGACAGGCCGATTTTGCACATGGGCACGGTGCAATCGACAATCGGGCGGTTCAGCAGGTATTGGCGCAGAACTTCAATATCATCGGAATCGGGCAGGGCGCCGCCGCAGGCTTTGGGGCCCATCCACCAGCGTTCTTCCACACCGACGTGATAGCCTGAAAGCCCAAGCCCCGTCAAAATCGCCGCACCGCAAAGAAGCAAGAACCCGAAGCTCGCCTTCGGCCATGTGCGGCTCGTAGCTGCTGACAGCAGGCCGAGGATAAGCAGCGCATAGTAAGGCCCGCGCTGATAACGGCAGAGGATGCAAGGCTCGCACCCGAAGCCATACTGCGCCGTATAAACGACAGCCAGCACGCCCGCGCCCGTCGCTGCCAGCAGCAGCGCCAGATTGCGGCGGTCGGTAAAAATATCCAGCAAGTTTTTCATGATATATATTTTATAGCGACAAAGCCGCCAATCAACACCACAAAGAAAATAATTGTCAGGATTCCGAGGTATTTCTCGATAAAATCCTTAATCGGCGCGCCGAACTTCCACAAAAGTGCCGCCACCAGATAAAAACGGCTGGCGCGGCCGATGATGGAAAACAGCGCAAACTGGACAAAATCCATCTGCGTCACGCCGCTGGCTATCGTGATGAGTTTGTAGGGGATGGGCGTAAACCCGCCCGCCAGTACAATCCACGCCCCGTGTGCGTTATACATGTCGCGGAATTTTACGAACTGCTCTTGCAGATTATAAAAGTCGATAATTTTGACACCGACGGTATCGTAAAGAAAATAGCCGATAGCATAGGCGCAGATACCGCCCAAAACCGAACCCGCCGTGCAAATGGTTGCAAACCAGAAAGCTTTGCGCCGCTCCGCAATGCACATAGGTATCAGAACAAGGTCGGGCGGCAAGGGAAAGACCGAGCTTTCGACAAAAGCGATGCCAAAAAGCCCCGGCTGCGCATGCCTGTGGGCGGCAATGCGAAGGGTCCAGTCATAAAGCTTGCGGATATATTTCATCATAATGCCGAAGATTTAGCATGACGGCCTGTGCCGCGCAATCGGCTATATGTCATATAAAGCGGGAAG
>DDBY01000090.1 GCA_002334985.1 Micavibrio sp. UBA2020 | reverse complement strand
GCATTTACGCCCCAGCGCCTGCGCACCGCCCTGCGTTGCTTTTTCAAACAGCATCGCGCCGACGGAAGGCAGCTCGTGGTCTTTGATAATCGTGCGTTCGCGCTGCAAAAGCCGCTGGACGTATTCAAGCCAGCGCAGCTCCTCTACCATATTCACACTGATATGACTGTCAGAGCCGATGGCAAAGCGACCGCCTGCATTGAAATAGTCCACCAGCGGAAATACGCCGTCGCCCAAATTCGCCTCCGTCGTCGGGCACAGCCCCGCGACAACGCCCGATGCCGCCAGCGCGCGCGTTTCATCTGCCGTCATGTGCGTGCAGTGGATAAAGCACCATTTTTCATCCGGCGATGCGTTTTCAAGCAGCCATTCGACCGGCCGTTTGCCAGCCCATTCAAGACAGCCCTCGACCTCCGCCATTTGTTCTGCCGCATGGATATGAATAGGCGCATCGGGCAACAGCCGGCGCACGGCATCCGTGCCCTCTTTCAGCATGGCGGGCGATACGGCGCGCAGCGAGTGATGGGCAAAACCCACCGTTACCTGCGGCACGCTTCTGAATTCACCGTAAAGGTTTTCAACAATCCGCATCACACTGGCGACGTCGCCGATGAATCTTTTTTGCCCCTCTGCCGGCGGTTTTTCGCCGAAGCCGCCGTGCGCATATAACACCGGCATGTGTGTGATGCCGATACCCGTTTCCATCGCCGCGCGTATCATGTGGCGCGACATTTCGGCAGGGTCGGCATAGGGTTTGCCGTCCGTGTCATGATGGATGTAGTGGAATTCGCCGACGCTGGTATATCCGGCCTTCAGCATTTCGATATAGACATGTGCAGCCAGCGATTCCATATCTTCCGGCGACAGGAAGGCGAGGAAACGGTACATAGTTTCGCGCCAGCTCCAGAAGTTATCCTTCTTGCCGCTCGCGCGCTCCGTCAGCCCTGCCATCGCGCGCTGAAATGCGTGCGAATGTACGTTGGGTACGCCCGGCACAAGGGGGCCGGAGACGATATCCACCCCGTCCCCTGCGGGCGCGGCGGATTTGAAACTGTCCACGCCGACAATCCACCCGTCTTTATCACATTCGATAAGAACATTATCCGCCCAACCATCGGGCAGCAGGGCTTGCGGAGCGAAAATCGTGGTCATGCGGCGTATTCCATGTTCCTTGCGCGAAAAATCTTTTATAAATGTATATCCGCCCCCACAAAAGGCCAAGCCATGTTTGATACGCTTTGGAAAAACCTGCACATCGCCACCATGTTGCCCGCAGCCGGACAAGACACTGGATACGGCATTATCAATAACGCTGCCGTAGGCATCAAAGACGGCCGCATCGCCTGGATTGGTGCGGCGCAGGAACTTGCCCTGCCGCACGAAAACCTTGCCGAATATGTGCTGGATGGCGAGGGGAAATGGGTTACCCCCGGCCTTATCGATTGCCACACCCATCTGGCATACGCCGGCAGCCGCGCACAGGAATTCGAGCAAAGACTTGAGGGCGTTTCCTACGAAGACATCGCGCGGGCAGGCGGCGGCATCGCCTCCACCGTGCGCAGCGTGCGCGAAACATCCGAAGATAAAATTTTCGACCAGACGCTGTTTCGCCTGCTGACGCTGTTCCGGCAGGGTGTTACGTCGTTCGAGATTAAATCCGGATATGGCCTTGACCTTGAAAGCGAGCGTAAATTGCTGCGCGTTGCGACGCGATTGCGTGATGATTACGGTTTTCGCCTACAGCGCACGTTTCTGGGCGCGCATGCCCTGCCGTCCGAATATAAAGACCGCGCGGATGACTATATCGATTTGATTTGCGAAACTATGCTGCCGACGCTCGCCGCCGAAGGGCTTGTCGATACCGTCGATGCCTTTTGCGAACATATCGCCTTCAGCGCGGGGCAGGTGCAGCGGGTGTTTGACAAGGCGCGCGCCCTAAACCTGCCCGTTAAACTGCATGCCGAGCAGCTATCCAACCTGCACGGCGCGCGTCTGGCTGCGCAGTATCAGGCCTTGTCGGCCGACCATCTGGAATATCTGGACGAAGACGGCATCAAAGCGATGAAAGATTCCGGCACCGTGGCCGTTTTGCTGCCCGGTGCGTTTTATTTCCTGCGTGAAAAACAACTGCCGCCTGTTGATTTGTTGCGCCGGCATGGCGTGCCGATGGCCATTGCCACCGACCACAACCCCGGCACATCCCCCTGCCTTTCGCTGCTGCTGATGCTGAACATGGCCTGCACGCTGTTTCGCCTGACGCCGGAAGAAGCGCTCGCCGGTGCCACGCGCAACGCCGCGCGCGCGCTCGGCTGGCAGGACAACCTTGGCACATTGGAAATTGGCAAAGCCGCGGATTTCGTTTTGTGGGACATCAGCCACCCGCGCGATTTGTGTTATGTTTTTGGCCACAATCCCGCCATCGGCGTCGTTAAGGATGGCGAATGGCACGGTTTTGCCGGCTAGTGCCGTTTGATTGTTATCTTTGCCGCAGGTGACACATGCGTTTTTCGGCCATTTTTTTCGTAGTCTTTTTCTTTGCCGTAGTCGAGCCCGCCGCTGCACAGCCGCAGCCCGCGCCCGTAAGCACACCCCAAGCAGAAAGCCTTCAGGCACAGGACGCCGCCTATCTCGCACTGGTGGATGCCGCTTTGCAAAATCCGGCAGCGGCGGATTTTCAGGCTATTCGCTTTGCCTATGCGAAAAGCTCTTTTTATCACCCTTATGGCGGCGATAAAATCTGGAAGGAGCTTGATAGCGCAGGCAAAGCCGCACGCAAAAACATCGCGCAGCTGCCCGCCTATACAGGACTCGTGCGAAAACATTTCGGCCATTACCGCAGCCATGTGCATGCAGAGCATCTCTATCAGCTTGGCGGCGATGATTTTGCCCGGCTGAAGCCGCATAAAGATTTTCTTGCCGCGCTTATCGGCAGTATCCTCAAAAACGGGGAGGGGAAGGCCCTTGAAACGGCGCTACAAATTATCGACATCACCGAAGAATATTTCCTGATGCGCAATGTCCTGAGATTGCAGCGCATAAAAAAACGCCCGACGTTACAACAAGACGGCCATATTTATGACGTTTTCGACGCAATCGACCCGCGCAGCGGTGAAAAAACCGTGATTTATTTCAATGTTGACCGCGTTTTTGCGCAGCCGCTTTAAACGCCGTAACGCCCCCGCCCCCAATCCAGCAGGGATTGCAGGACACGGCCGAGAACGGGCTTCAGCCTGTCCGCTTTTTCTTCGCGGTAATGATAGGGGGCGCCGCTGTCCATGTATAAATCCCAGACAAGCTCCATCTGAATGGCGTGTACATTTTCGGCAGGGCATCCGTAACCGCGCGTGATATACCCGCCGACAAAGCGCTTGTTCAGCACCGCCGAATAATCGCCGGACGCAGCCGCCGCCAGCGCTGCCTGTGACATCGACGCATCGCAGCTGGTATCATGCGCCGTGCCGAGGTTCAAATCCCACAGCCGCCCGTCGAACAAACGCGGCACTTCGGCGCGGATGGAGTGGGCGTCGTATAAAATCGCATAGCCAAAAACGGATTTGATGCGCGCCAGCTCCGCCGCCAACGCTTCGTGATACGGCAGCCAATAGGCTGCAACGCGGTTCAGCTTTTCGATACCATCGGGCGCTTCGCCCGCCTGATAAATATCTTCGCCGTCGAAGGTTTGCAGCGGGCAAAGGCCGGTCTTGACCTGCCCCGGATATAAATCCGTATCTTCCTGCGCGCGGTTCAAATCGACGACATAACGCGAATGGGTGGACATCAGGACACTCGCCCCCATATCCGCCGCGAAATCATAAAGCCTGTCCAAATGCCAGTCGGTATCCGGCAGCGCGCGCCCCGTATCGTTCAGCCGCGCGCGGATATCCGGCGGCAGGTAGGTGCCCATGTGCGGGATACTGACCAGAAGCGGCGTGCGGCCCTGTACCAAACGGCGAGACTGCATCATGCCCCCGCTTACAGCGCGAAAGACGGCAGGGTTTTACGCCCGACGAAGGGCAGGAAAGTCCCCGCCTCCACAATCCGCGTGGCGATGCGGATATCGGGCGCGAAATAATGGTCTTCGCTATAATGGCTGACCTGTGCGCGCAAGATATGCATGACATCCTGCAGCGGTTTGGACGT
The DNA here is from genome assembly GCA_002334985.1 of Micavibrio sp. UBA2020. Lineage (GTDB taxonomy): Bacteria > Pseudomonadota > Alphaproteobacteria > Micavibrionales > UBA2020 > UBA2020. The sequence continues at coordinate 11,686 of DDBY01000090.1, read as the reverse complement.
TTGCAGCGGCAGGTGAAAATCTATCCCCTGCGCCGCGGCCAGAAGCTCGATGCCCACAATATTCGCCGTATTGGTCGCCATGTCGTTGAGCCTGCGCGCGCCGTGCGTCGCCATGCTGACGTGGTCTTCCTGATTGGCCGACGTCGGGATACTATCGACGCAGGCGGGGTGCGCCAGAAGCTTGTTTTCGGACGCCAGCGCCGCCGCCGTCACATGCGCAATCATAAAACCGGAATTGACGCCCGCATCCTGCACCAGGAACGGCGGCAGGCCGCTCATGCGGCTGTCAATCAGCATGGCAATGCGGCGCTCGCTCATATTGCCGATTTCCGCGACGGCAAGGGCGAGACTGTCGGCTGCCATTGCAATCGGCTCCGCGTGAAAATTGCCGCCCGACTTTACTTCGCCCGTTTCAAGGAAAATAAGCGGATTGTCGGTCACCGCGTTCGCCTCGTTCAAAAACACGTCGGCAGCAAAGCGGATATGGTCAAGACACGCGCCCATCACCTGCGGCATGCAGCGGATGCAATAGGGGTCTTGCACCTTGGGGTCGTCTTCGTTGTCGTGCGATTTACGAATAGCGCTGCCTTTGAGCAGGTTCACATAGATTTTAGCAACGTCGATTTGCCCTTTCTGGCGGCGTACCCGCTGGATATCGGGGTCAAACGGCGTGGTGGAGCCTTTGGCCGCATCGACCGTCAGCGCACCCGCGACAACCGCCCCCGCAAAACAATCTTCGGCACGGAAAAGCCCGCGCAGCGCAAGCGCCGTCGAAACCTGCGTGCCGTTAATCAGCGCAAGACCTTCCTTGGGCGCCAACTGCAAAGGCTTCAGCCCCTGTTTTTTCATTTCCGCGCGCGCATCCTTGAGGATGCCGCCCACGCGCACCTGCCCCGCCCCAATCAAGGGCAGCGACAAGTGCGCGAGCGGCGCAAGGTCGCCCGACGCGCCGACAGAGCCCTTTTCCGGGATGCAGGGGTATATTTCGCGGTTATAAAGCTCGATAAGGAAATCAATCACTTCGCGGCGCACACCCGAATAGCCCTGCGCCAGCGCGTTGATTTTCAAAAGCAGAATAAGACGTACAATATCATCGTCCAGAAACCGGCCGACGCCCGTTGCATGCGATAAAATAAGATTGCGCTGCAGCGTTTCAAAATCCTCGGGCGCGATGCGCACCTTGGCGAGTGCGCCAAAGCCCGTATTGATGCTGTAAACCGTCTGGCCATCGTCGATGATGTTCTGGATGTGACGTTGCGACAGGTCGATATTTTTATAAGCGGCAGGGGCAAGCGCCACCGGCACATGGTGCTTCACGGCCATGCGCAGGATAGAGAGGCTCAATTCGCCCGGCTGGATAACGATTTTTTTCATTTTACGCTTCCTTTCGCGCCCGCAACCATGGGCAGGTGCAAGCCTTTTTCACGCGCGCATTCGACGGCAATATCATACCCCGCATCGGCATGGCGCATAACGCCGGTGGCGGGGTCGTTGGTCAGCACGTTTTTCAAACGCCGCGCGGCATCTTCCGTGCCGTCGGCCACAACAACCATGCCGCTGTGCTGTGAAAAGCCCATACCGACACCGCCGCCGTGATGCAGCGAAACCCACGTCGCGCCGCTGGCGGTATTGAGAAGCGCATTCAGAAGCGGCCAGTCGGATACGGCATCGCTGCCGTCCTTCATACCTTCCGTCTCGCGGTTCGGGCTGGCGACGGAGCCGCTGTCGAGATGGTCACGGCCGATGACCACGGGGGCTTTTAGCTCCCCGTTTTTTACCATGTCGTTAAACGCAAGGCCAAGGCGTGCGCGGTCGCCCAAGCCTACCCAGCAAATACGCGCGGGCAAACCCTGGAACTGGATACGCTCTTTCGCCATGTCCAGCCAGTTATGGAGGTGTTTGTTATCCGGCAACAGCTCTTTGACCTTGGCATCTGTTTTATAAATGTCTTCGGGGTCGCCCGACAGCGCCGCCCAGCGGAAAGGTCCCACACCACGGCAAAACAGCGGTCGGATATAGGCCGGCACAAACCCCGGGAAGGCGAAGGCGTTTTCAAGCCCCTCTTCTTCCGCCATCGCGCGGATGTTGTTGCCGTAGTCCAGCGTCGGAATACCCATGGCGTAAAAGTCCAGCATCGCCTGTACATGCGCCTTCATGGATTTTTTGGCCGCATGAATGACGTCGTCCGGGGCGCTTTGACGTTTTTGTTCTGCCTCCGCCCATGTCCAGCCGGCAGGCAGATAACCGTTCAGCGGGTCATGCGCCGATGTCTGGTCGGTCACGGCGTCGGGGCGGTATTTCGCATCAGCCTTCGCGCGCTTGACCAGCTCCGGAAATACCTCCGCCGCATTGCCGAGAAGCCCGACGGAAATGGCTTTCCCTTCCGCATGCGCGGCGTGAATCATGGCAATCGCTTCATCAAGCGAGGTTGCTTTTTTATCGAGGTAGCGTGTGGCAAGGCGCCGTTCGATACGGCTCATCTGACATTCGACCGCCAGCATGGAGGCGCCCGCCATGGTCGCGGCCAGCGGCTGCGCGCCGCCCATGCCGCCAAGCCCGCCCGTCAAAATCCATTTGCCTTTCAAATCGCCGTTATAGTGGCGGCGGCCAACCTCGACGAAGGTTTCATAGGTACCCTGCACAATGCCTTGCGTGCCGATATAAATCCACGAGCCTGCCGTCATCTGCCCGTACATCATCAATCCCTTGGCATCCAGCTCGCGGAAATGCGCCCAGTCTGCCCAGTTGGGGACAAGGTTCGAATTCGCAAGCAGCACGCGCGGCGCGTCTTTATGCGTTTTAAAAACGCCGACAGGCTTGCCCGATTGCACGAGCAGCGTTTCATCCAGCTCCAGCCCCTTCAGCGTTTCAACGATTTTGTCGAAACATTCCCAGTTGCGTGCCGCCTTGCCGATGCCGCCATAGACCACCAGCTCGTCGGGATTTTCCGCGACGTCGGGGTCGAGGTTATTCATGAGCATGCGCAGCGGCGCTTCTGTCAGCCATGATTTGGCGTTCAGCTGAGCGCCGTGCGGCGCCTTGATAATGCGTTTGTTGACACGGGCGGGTTCGGCTGCCATATCTCACCTTAACTGTTTGAAAATGCGATACAAAAACATACACCATTGCGCCTTTTTGCAACAGGGTGTTGACAGTTACATAAAACAGGCAGATATTCCTCCACTTCGGCCATGCGGCAGCGCCGCAATTTTTACTCAGCGCGATGCAGCATTTTTGGATGGCCGGCCAATAACAAGAAAAAGACTGAATAAAGAAGGTGATACCATGACTACCCCGCGTAACTGGACCGACCGCGACCTCGACGGCATTTTTAACCGCGTCGCACAACAGATTGAAAGCATCGCCCGCGATTTCGCGTCCGAATTGATTGACGTCAACATGGCGCGCGACATCGACAGCCAAGAGCCCGTTATCCGCTTCGTATTTGCGGACAACACAGCGCCCGCGCTCGAGCGTATGCCGCACAGCATCGGCGGCACGAAAGTCGTCTCGACGTTCAAAAGCTAATACCAACTGAACGCACATAAAAAGAAAAGGCCGGCAATTAACTGCCGGCCTTTTCTATTGCGTATCTGATGTTTTTATTCCGGCCATTTGTCGGGCACGATGCCCATCTCGCGCGCCGTTTGTGCGGGCAATGCCTTGAACACAGCGCCAGCCGCACCTTCGGGCGAGATTGTCGCAATCACAATCATGCTTTTTTGCTGCGCGGTGACAGCATCCTGTTTCACAACGGCATAGATTTGCTGATACTGCCCATCGACCGTGCCTTCTGTCACCAGCAGGCGGCGCGCACCGGCGGCGAAGGTTTGCAGTGCCGATACGCCGTTTGCTTCAGGCGCGGCAATCACGCACGACGGCTGCTCGGTCAAGCCCAGCATATAAAGGCTGCCCTTGCCCTGCACAGCCAGACCGACGCCGCGGTGCGTGCCGCCCAGAAACTGCTGCGCGAACATCTGCGGTATGGGTTTTGCGCCGATACTATAGGCCTGCTCCAGCATCTTGTTACCCTGCCCCAGATAGGCAAGACAAAGCGCATCGAACAGCGTGACGGCTTCCTGCGCTTTCAAATCAGGCTGCGCGGGGGCTTGAAGCGTTTGCGCCTGCGCGGGCGGCGCTGCAGCTATCAGCCAGACCGCCAAAAGCGCAGAGAGGAGATACCGCGCGCGCATCAGATATGCAGCGGGCGGCCATCAACCGCCAGCGCCGCTTCTTTGACAACTTCGTTCAGCGTCGGGTGCGCATGGCAAATACGCGCGATGTCTTCGGCACTGCCGCCGAATTCCATGACCGCAACCACTTCGGCAATCAGCGTACCCGCTTCGGGCCCGACGATATGGCAGCCGAGCACGCGGTCGGTTTCGGCATGCGCAAGGATTTTGACAAAACCGTCCGTCGCCGCCATGGCGCGGGCGCGGCCGTTGGCCATGAAGGGGAACTTGCCCGCTTTGTAGGGGATGCCCGCTTCTTTCAGCTGCTCTTCGGTTTTGCCGACACTGGCCGCTTCGGGCGCGGTGTAAACCACGCCGGGGATGCAGTCATAATTGATATGGCCGGACTGGCCCGCGATGATTTCAGCAACCACCACGCCCTCGTCTTCCGCTTTATGTGCGAGCATGGGGCCGCGCACGACGTCGCCGATGGCATAGATGCCGGGCACGCTGGTCTGGAAATGCTCGTCGATTTGCACCATGCCGCGGTTATCGACAGTGACGCCGGCCTTTTCAAGGCCGAGACCCGCCGTATAGGGGCGGCGGCCAATGGCCAGTAGTACGGTTTCGACTTCCAGCTTTTCCGCCGCGCCGCCGTTGGCAGGCTCCAGCGTCAGGGTGACTTTGCCTTTTTTGGTTTCAGCGCCGGTGACCTTCGTGCCCAGCTTGAATTCCACCCCTTGTTTGGCAAGGATTTTTTTCATCTCTTTGGAAACCTCGCCATCCATGCCCGGCAAAACGCGGTCAAGGAATTCGATAACCGTAACCTTGGTGCCAAGGCGCTGCCAGACCGTGCCCATTTCAAGGCCGATGACGCCGCCGCCGATAACAGCAAGGCTGGCAGGCACTTTGTCGAGCGCAAGCGCGCCCGTCGAGGTGACAATCTGCTTTTCATCCACTTCAATGCCGCGCAGGGGCGTGGATTCAGAACCGGTGGCGATGACGATGTTTTTTGCGCTGATGGTTTTTTTGCCATCTTTGCCGCTCACCTCGACCGTGCCCGCCGCCGTGATGCTGCCCGTGCCGACGATATGGGTGACTTTGTTTTTCTTGAACAGGAAGCTGATGCCCTGTGTGTTGGAGGCGACGACTTTGTCTTTATGCGTCATCATCTTTTTAAGGTCGAGCTTCGGCTTGCCCACATCAATGCCAAGGCCGGCAAAGTCATGCTCCGCATGCGCGAATTTCTCGGACACGCTCAAAAGAGCCTTGGAGGGGATGCAGCCGACGTTGAGGCAAGTGCCGCCCAGCGTGTTGTCTTTTTCGATGCAGGCGGTCTTGAGACCCAGCTGCGCCGCGCGAATGGCGCAGACATAGCCGCCGGGGCCGGAGCCGATAACCACAACGTCGAAAGTTTCAGAAGACATGTTTCCCTCTTTGTTTTTTTGAGCGGTTTTCTGTGCAGACTGTACGCCAAACGGCGCGCCTTTTCGAGTCAAATGGCCTTTGCGGCGGCCTCTGGCAAGGCCAGACAATTATGAAAATATGTAAGTTTTTCAAGAAACTATCTTGACCCGACTCAGCGTTTTTTGATATTCGGGAATCTTCGATTCAAGCGATCTCCTTTGCTATCGAAGAAGTTTCTTGATAGAGGGTGTCTTCAAGAAGAAAGGGTCGGTCCGTAACACCGACCCTTTCGCTTTTTTTGAAGGTATTTCAAGAATTTCGGCTCTCTGGCCTTCTATTTCTTGCCAAAAAGCCGGTTTTTTGTTATGTTAAATGCGCATTGCAGGGGCATTCCGACATGAAAAAAGCACGCTTGCCGGACGGACAGGTTCTTCTGGCGCATCAGTATAAAAAAGACGAGCATGGCGCCGAGCTTCTTTGCGCCGACCCCGATTGCAATGCCCACATGGGTTTCCGCCGCGAAGCGCTGACGCATGGCAGCCTCGCCCTCAAAAGCGCGCATTTCTTTTCCAAAAGCGTCAAAGAGCACATTACCGATTGCAACGCGCATGAAGAACTGGCCATTCAGGCCAAGCACCGCAAGTCGCTGGTGCAGGCGATACGCGAGGGCAAGAATATCGTCATCAACCTCAACGTCCGCCTGATGGAAAACTTCAACGGCGTGGCGGGTGCGCTGGTTTGCCAGTCCAGCACCAATGATGTGCGCGATTACGCCGCCGTCGGTGCGCGCAACATCGAAGACATGCTGGATTACATCGAAACCATCACCGAAAAAGGCGGCGATGCCGCGCGCGCAAAAACCCGCGTGAATTATCAGGGCAAGACCCTGCCGCTCGAAGATTTCATCATCGACAGCAAAGACAAATTCAGAACTCTCCTGAACAGCATGTATCTGACCATGCAATCAACACCGCGCCAGATAAAACAGCACGGCCCCGATAACATTCACAGCGTGCAGGAAATCACCGATTTCCCGCGCCTTATCCGCTTCAGCGCGACCGAAGGCAGCCGCGAGGGGCGCACCAAGGCGCTGCGCGGCACGCCCATCAATATTTTCAAAAAACCCGGCCAGCGTATCGTTCTTTTGCAGCGCGCCGATACAGACGATAAATTCCGCCAGACCTTGCGCGGCGAGGTTGTGCACCTTATCGCACGCCCGTCTCTGCATTGGCACGAAGCGCAGCGTGCGCGGCGCGAACTGGATGAAAACAATCCCGTCGTGTTTCTGGATATGCACTGGAAAGTCGTCAGCGCGACGCAATTCACGCCGGATGAAAAACCCGCACCGAAGAACGCGCCCGACAAGCCGAAGCAAGGCTCCCTCGGTATCTAAATTTATTTGAATTTAAGGTAGGTCACGCCCGCGCTACGCGTCTCGCCTGCGGGGGTTGCGCGCGGCCAGTCGGCGGCGCTGCTGAAATCCATGACATTGAACGTACCCGCCGCAAGGTTTTTGAGCGTGTCGAAAACCTGCGGCAAAATCCCCTCCACCGTTTGCAGGCGGTTGACCGGCAGCGCCAGCACGGCAAGCGGCCGGTGCGCGAATTTATGCTGGTCTTTCATATTGGCGTCCGCCGTCAAAAGCACGTTAAAACCCTCGCGCTCCGCCAACGTCAGAATATCGGCGTCCTTGCGGCCGCTCCAGCCCATGTGCGATACGCTGCACGCCTCGAACCCCGCCCCGCGCAACCATTCGACCATTTTCACGGGCAGGCATTCATCGACGAGTATTCTGGGCGCAGAGGCTTGTGTCACGGCTGTGCTTCCCCTGTCTGTTCCAGCACCAGACGCAGCGCATAAGACAGCACCGCCGCCGCTGCCTCCGCCGGAATGGTGGGATAGGCTTCGAGGATTTCTTCCATCCGCCGCCCGTCTTGCAAGTTGTCAAACAGCACCGCCACGGGCACGCGTGTGCCACGGAAAACTGTTTGGCCGCTCATGATGTCCTCATCACGGCTGACCCATTGCTCAAGGCTCTGCATGCGCTTCCCTTGTTTCCTTTTTCACGCCGTCACGTTTGAAAAAACCGTATTTGATGAAATGCGCCGTTTCAATCACGACCGCGGCGTTCGACGGCATCGTGGCGTGGTTGGCATGCAAAACGATATGGTCCTTTTCCCCCGCAATATGCGTGCTGGCGATGGAAACCTTGCCGTCATCATCGCCCGGAATAAGAAAAGACGAAATCGGGTCGATGGTGCGGTCGCCCGCAATCACGCCCACTTCATAAAACGGCTTGCCGAAGGTTTTATAGACATTGTAGGACGTCAGAAGCTGCTGCCCCGCCGGCCCGTAAACTTTCTCAAAAATGCCTATTTTATTGAGAAAATCGGCGACTTCGCTGCCGCCGTTAGGGCTGCCGAGCGCGACCACGCGGCCGATATTTTCGGGCTTGTATTTCTGCACATAGGTGCGCACAACCAGCGCCCCCATCGAATGCCCGACGAAATGCAGCTTGCGCGTTTTGTCTGCAGCGAAAGCCTCGACATCGGGACGCATGCGCGCCGCCAGCGTATCAAGGTCGTATTTGCGTGAATCATAACCGAGGTTCAAAACCTCATAGCCGCGGCGGCGCAAATCGTTTTCCATTTTGCGCATCGCGGCAGGGCTGCGGCCGATGCCGTGCATCAGCACCACATAATCGCCCCCTTTTTCCTGCGTTTCCACCGCGGCAGTCACAACGGGCATGGCCGCGCGTTTCGCTGCCACAGGCGCCGCGCAGACAACAAGGGAAAGGAGTATAAAAGAAAAAACCGTTTTCATGAAAAGAACGGGGCGCCACATGCGGGCGCCCCTCCTCTATCAGACGTCGAGCAGCAGGCGCTGCGGGTCTTCAATGGCGTCTTTGATGCGCACAAGGAAAGAAACCGCTTCCTTGCCGTCAATGATGCGGTGGTCGTAGCTGAGCGCGATGTACATCATCGGACGCGCGACAACCTGACCGTTCACAACAACAGCGCGCTCTTTGGTTGCATGCATACCGAGGATGGCCGACTGCGGCGGGTTGATAATGGGCGTCGAGAGCAGCGAGCCGAAAACGCCGCCGTTGGTAATGGTGAACGTACCGCCCGACAGCTCGTCCAGTCCCAATTTGCCGTCGCGTGCGCGCAGGCCGAGGTCGCCGATTTCTTTTTCAATCGACGCAAAGCCCTTGACGTCCGCATCGCGCACCACCGGCACGACAAGCCCCGTCGGGGTCGAAACCGCAACGCCGATGTCGTAGTAGTTTTTGTAAACGATATCGGTGCCGTCAATTTCCGCGTTCACAGCGGGGAAGTCTTTCAGCGCCTGAATGGCAGCCTTCACGAAAAAGGACATAAAGCCGAGCTTGATGCCGTGTTTTTTCTCAAAGCTGTCTTTGTACTGGTTACGCAGCGCGATGATATGGCTCATGTCGACTTCGTTGAAAGTCGTGAGCATCGCCGCGGTGTTTTGCGCTTCTTTCAGACGCTCCGCAATGCGCTGGCGCAGGCGGGTCATTTTCACGCGCTCTTCGCGGTCCGCTTTCGCACGCGGACCGGACGGCTGTGCGGGCGCTTTGGCCGCAGGGGCCGCTGCAGGCGCTTTCAGCGCCTCGAGCACGTCGCCTTTGGTGATACGGCCGTCTTTGCCGCTGCCTTGAAGGCCGGAAACGTCGAGCCCGTTGTCATCCGCGATTTTACGCGGCGCGGGGGACAGGAACGTGTCATTGTTGGACGCTTTTGCCGCCGCCTGCTGCGCCTTCGGCGCCTCGGCTTTCGCGGGAGCAGCTTTTGCTTTTTCAGCCTTGGGGGCTGCTGCGCCGCCTTCGGCGATGAAGCCGAGAACTGCGCCCACTTCGACGTTGCCGCCGGTCTGGACTTTAATTTCTTTCAAAACGCCTGCGGATTTGGCGTTCACTTCCAGTGTCACCTTGTCGGTTTCCAGCTCGACCAACGGCTCGTCAACGGCGATGCTGTCGCCGATGTTCTTGAGCCATTTCGCGACAGTCGCTTCCTTGACGGATTCGCCGAGAGCGGGAACGATGATTTCAGTGGCCATGATGTTTACCTTCTTTTCTTGACGTAAATTTATATCAAACCGTCAGCGCGGCCATGACCAGCGCTTCCTGTTCTTTGTTGTGGGTTTTAAGAGAGCCCGTCGCAGGCGCGGCAGCCGCAGGGCGTCCGGCATAGATGGGGCGGCCCGCCTTGTGCTTGATGCTGGCGAGCGCTTTTTCAATGCGGCGGTCAACGAAGTTCCAGCCGCCCTGGTTTTCCGGCTCTTCCTGGCACCAGACAACGTCGGCGTTGGGATATTTTGCCAGCTCTTCCGCCAGCGGCTTTTCCGGGAAGGGATAGAACTGTTCGAGGCGCAGGATAGCAACATTGTTGATGCCCGCCTTCTCGCGCATCTCCAGAATGTCGTAGTAAACCTTGCCACTGCAAATAACCACGCGCTTTATGCCTTTGGCCGGCAGCGGATTGTCTTCGTGCAGCACACGGTGGAACGTCTGCTTGCCCGTGAACATGCTGGCCGGCGACACGCAAAGTTTATGACGCAGCAGCGATTTCGGCGTCATGATAACCAGCGGTTTGCGGAAATCGCGGCGCATCTGACGGCGCAGAGCATGGAAATAGTTGGCGGGGGTGGAGCAGTTCAGTACCTGCCAGTTGTCTTCCGCGCAAAGCTGGAGGAAACGCTCGAGACGGCCGGAAGAGTGCTCCGGCCCCTGCCCTTCAAAACCGTGCGGCAGCAGCATGACCAGACCGGACATGCGCAGCCATTTGGTTTCGGCGGACGCGATGAACTGGTCGATAATAACCTGCGCACCGTTGACGAAATCGCCGAATTGACCTTCCCACAGCACCAGCGATTTCGGGTTTGCGGTGGAATAGCCGTATTCAAAACCCAGAACCGCCGCTTCGCTCAGCGGACTGTCGTGCACTTCGAACGTTGCTTGCGCGGGGTCGATGTTGTTGAGGGGGACGTAGCGCTGTTCGTTCGCCTGGTCGGTCAGCGCCGCATGGCGCTGCGAAAACGTGCCGCGGCCGCAATCCTGACCGGACAGGCGCACCGGATGGCCATCAAGCGCGAGCGCGCCGAAGGCCAATGCTTCTGCCGTCGCCCAATCGAAACCTTCGCCGGTTTCGAACATTTTCTTTTTCGCATCCAGCTGGCGGGCGATTTTGCTGTTGAGCTCGAACCCGTCCGGCACCGACGTAATCGCCTTGCCGATTTTCTGCAGAATGTCTTCGCTGATGGCGGTTTCTCCGCGGCGTTCATCGCCGTGCGCCTGTTTAAGCCCCGTCCAGTGCCCTTCGAGCATATCCGCGCGGTTGGGTTTATAGCTGGTTGCGGCAACGAATTCCTTCTCCAGATACGCGTTCCAGTCGGCGTACATCTGGTCGGTTTCTTCGGCGCTGAGAACGCCTTCGGCATTCAGCTGTTCCGCATAAAGGGTGCGGGTGGTTTTTTTGCCCTTGATGATTTTATACATCTGCGGCTGGGTGAAGGCAGGCTCGTCCGACTCGTTATGGCCGTGACGGCGATAGCAAACGATATCGAGGAACACGTCCTTTTTAAACGTCTGGCGGAATTCGACGGCAATGCGTGCCGCGTGCATGACGGCTTCGACATCATCGCCGTTGACGTGGAAAATCGGCGATTGCACCATCTTCGCCACATCCGTGCAGTAGTTGCCGGAGCGCGAATAAAGCGGCGCGGTGGTAAAACCAATCTGGTTATTGATAACGACATGCACGGTGCCGCCGACGCGGTAGCCCGGCAAATCCGACATCATCAGGGTTTCCGGCACGATGCCCTGACCGGACAGCGCGGCGTCGCCGTGGATAAGCAGCGTCATGACCGACAGGCGCTCTTCGTCGCGGCTCATGTCCTGTTTCGCGCGCACCTTGCCGACGGCAACGGGGTCCACGAACTCAAGGTGCGACGGGTTCGGCGTCAGCGACAGGTGGACAATTTGCCCGCCGAAATCGCGGTCAGACGAGGTGCCAAGGTGATATTTCACGTCGCCGGAGCCCTGCACATCGTCAGGCTTCGCAGGCGTGCCCTGAAACTCGGAGAAC